>JBFWWY010000089.1:0-9213 GCA_050245935.1 Phycisphaerae bacterium
GCAATGTCAGGTTGTCGTCGCCGCGCGGCCTCCCCTGCCACGATCGCTTGGTCGGATTTTACAGCGGCATTCGGCACGGAAGTGACCGGGCGATTGCGTGCTCACGTGTTCTCAACACCGCTGATCGACATATCCGCGACCGAACTCCGCGCCCGCGCCGCGACCGGGCGCAGCCTCCAATACCGTGTCCCCTCCGCCGTCGCGGAATACATCGAAAAGCACCGCCTGTACCGCGACGCGAACGACGAATAGCAATCGTCCTTCGCGCAATCGTTGCAGGTCGTCCGTTCCCGCTGGTGCGCCCATCCGCTGAATTTCCCCCTCACGCGGTTGCGCCGCAATCGCCGATAACTTATACTTCCCGCGGTGCGGTCTTCGGCGCGGATCCCGCAAGCTCTCGCGGGAATTCTGGAAGGGTGTTTTCGATGAAAGTTGTCGCAGTCAGTGAAACGCGCGGACTCGAAACCCGCGTGGCCCTTGTTCCCGAGTCCTGCAAAAAGCTCGTCCAGAAAGGGGTCGATGTCGCAATCGAAGCCGGCGCGGGCGCGGCCTCCGGCTTTCCCGATCACGACTACACCGCCGCCGGCGCAAACATAGCGCCCGACCGCAACGCATTGCTCGCAAGTGCCGACTTCCTCTTCGGCGTCGGTGTCCCGGATGGGAGTGACATCAGCCAGCTCAAAGCCGGCGCGATGCTGATTTCCTCACTGCTGCCGATTCGCAATGTCGAAGCGTTGCAGCAACTCGCCAAGCAGCAGGTCACCGCATTTTCCACCGACGCGATTCCCCGCACGACGCGCGCGCAGTCGATGGATACGCTCTCCTCCATGGCCAACATTGCAGGCTACAAAGCTGTACTGATCGCCGCCCTCGAATCCAATAAGTATTTCCCGATGTTCATGACCGCCGCCGGTACGGTGTTCCCCGCAAAGGTGTTCATCATCGGTGTCGGTGTCGCGGGGTTGCAGGCGATCGCGACCGCCAAACGACTCGGCGCCACGGTCGAAGCCACCGACACCCGCAGCGTCACCAAAGAACAGGTCGAAAGTCTCGGCGGCCGCTTCGTCGGCGTCGAGAGCGACGAAGATGCCCAAACTGCCGGCGGCTACGCGAAAGAACTCTCCGCCGAATTTTACCGCAAACAAGGCGAACTCATCGCCGAACGCTGCAAAGCATCAGACGTCGTCATCACCACCGCCCTGATCGGCGGTGTCAAAGCACCGAAACTCATCACCGCTGATACCGTCCGCAACATGAAGCCCGGCGCGGTCATCGTCGATCTCGCCGCCGAAGCCGGAGGCAATTGTGAACTCACCAGGCCCGGCGAGACCCGACTCGAGAACGGCGTGAAAATCTGCGCCCCGCTGAACCTCCCCGCAACGATGCCTTTCCACGGCAGTACGCTTTACTCGCGCAATCTCACGACGTTCTTCCTCGAATTCTGGAAAGACAACGCGTTCAATCTCAATCTCGAAGACGAAATCATCACGGGCGCCATGGTCACTCACGGCGGAGACATCACGCACAAAGGCGTCAAGGAAGCCCTCGCGAATGCGTAATGCGCAATCGATCCCTGTAGCGCTGGACCACCGAGTCCGGCAGAGAGCGCTTTCGGCAGCACCGAAATTCCGCTTCCGTGAACGTGCGCTTTCTGCAGCGCCGGACTCTCAATCCCGGCGGCCTCAAATCCGAACCCTCCGCGCCAAGCGGGGGGACGCAACATCAATGCGAAATGAGATTTACGGTACGCACAGGTGCCCCTTTCCAAGCGGGTGCCCCATTCGTAGCCGCGCCAACACACATGAGATCGCCGAAAATCGTCATCGCGGCAAAAGGTGGCGGACGATTCACGCAACCACAAAAATGAAACCGAACACGACGCAGGTGAAAATATGAACGAGTCGACATTGCTCCTCGCCGACATTCTTACGCTTTCGATCTTCCTCGAGCGCCTCTACCTCAGCCTCGCGGTCTTTGCGCTCGCGATCGTCCTCGGCTTCGAAGTCATCTCAAAGGTGCCGCCCCAACTCCATACGCCGCTGATGTCCGGCTCGAACGCCCTCTCCGGCGTCACGATCGTCGGCGCACTCTTCATCGCCGGCGGCGGTCACGGCTGGCTCAGCGTCTTCTTCGGCTTCTTTGCACTTGTTTTCGCGACGGCCAACGTCGTCGGCGGCTTCCTTGTTACCGATCGCATGCTCGCAATGTTCAAACGGAAATAAGTCAATTCGCGACGGGTACCCCAATGGGTGCCCCACCCCTTCAAGGGTGGGGGGACTGACTGTCGAGTTTCAGGAACGTTCAAATTCCAACCGAGTATCCCATGATTGATTCCACGCTGCTCGCTGCCTTGCCCACTCGCGCCGACCTCATCGGCGAGTTTCTGATCCGCATGCTCTACATCGTCGCGGCACTGATGTTCTACTTCGGCCTCAAGATGATGTCGTCGCCGAAGACTGCGCGGAAGGGAAACATCATCGGCGCGCTCGGCATGCTGCTCGCTGTCATCATCACACTCTTCGAAGTGCAAGCCGGCATCACAATCATCCTCGCCGGCCTCGTCGTCGGCGGTCTCATCGGTGCGATCGCCGCCAAACGCGTCGAAATGACGCAAATGCCCGAGCTTGTCGCGCTCTTCAACGGTTCCGGCGGCGCCGCGTCCGCCCTCGTTGCCGCCGCCGAATTCTGGACGAAAGATCGTTCGCTCTTTCCCGCCGACACCGCACTCACGATCGGGCTCAGCGTGCTCATCGGTCTGATCACGCTCTTCGGCAGCCTCGTGGCGTTCGGCAAACTCAGCGGGAAAAAAATCGGGAAGATCCGCCTCGGCAATCCGATCACCTTCCCCGGTCAGCACGCGGCCAACCTCGCGCTGCTCCTCGCCGCCGCCGGCATGTGCGTCTGGATGACGATGAACCCGCTCACGCAGATTCCGCTCATTCTGCTGATTCTCATCGCGACCGCGCTCGGCGTACTGCTCACGATTCCCATCGGCGGCGCGGACATGCCCGTCGTCGTCTCGCTGCTGAATTCGTATTCCGGCATCGCCGCCGCCGCGACCGGCTTCGTGCTGAACAATCAGGGCCTCATCGTCGCGGGTTCGCTCGTCGGCGCGTCGGGTCTGATTCTCACACAGATCATGTGCAAAGCGATGAACCGCTCGCTGCTAAACGTTCTCGCCGGCGGCTTCGGCCAGGAAGCCGCAGGTCCCGGCGGAGCGCAAGGTGCGGGCGATCAGACCGTGCGGCAGATGGACTCCGAAGAAGCCGCGATGGTGCTCGAAGCGGCGCAAAACGTCGTCATCGTGCCGGGCTACGGCATGGCCGTCGCGCAGGCGCAGCACTCCGTAGCCGAACTCGCAAGCCTGCTCAAAGGCAAAGGCATCAACGTCAAATACGGCATCCACCCGGTCGCGGGACGCATGCCCGGTCACATGAACGTGTTGCTCGCGGAAGCGAACGTGCCGTACGAGCAGCTGTTCGACCTCGAACTCAACGGCGAAATGGAGCAGTGCGACGCGGTGCTGGTCATCGGCGCCAATGACGTCGTCAACCCCGCCGCCCGCGACGACCCCAGCAGCCAGATCTACGGCATGCCGATCTTCAACGTCGACAAAGCCAAAACGGTCATGGTCTGCAAACGCAGCCTCAACCCCGGCTTCGCCGGCATCGAAAATCAGCTCTTCTTCCTGCCCAACACCGTCATGCTTTTCGGCGACGCGAAAGCAACCATCGTCGGCATCAATTCGGCGTTGAAGGAAAGCTGACAATTCGTTCGACTCGCATCGCCCCGTGTGATTCCTAGGTTAATGTGGGGCGGGTTTTCAACCCGCCCAAACACAACTCTAGACCTCGTCGCTCCAATCGTGGAATCCCGGCGCTCAGCCGGTCTCTTCAAACTGGGGGACCGGCTCTCAGCCGGTCGTCTCGAGCTGGGGGACCGGCTCTCAGCCGGTCGTTTCGTGGTGTGGAATCCGCGCTCAGCCGGTCGGTCGTTGTAGCACCGGCGGCCCGCCGATGCGAACGCAGACCCTGCTCAAGGGCTGTGAAATTGTTTGATGGGAGGGCGAGGCTCCCGCCGAGCCGTTGCGAGAAAACTACGGACGATTTGCACTGATTGCATGGAATTTCGCAATGTACCGAGGCTATTTCACTGCGATTAGGTGATGACGCACGCTGTTTACCACCCGCCACAAACAAACCACCATCAAAACCAGCATCACCGTATGCACGCCGAACTCGCGCGCATGCCGCGAGGTCCACGCGATCATTCCGATGAGCCAGATGAGGACACCCGCACGTGCCCAACCCATCCCCGCTGTTCGCCGCACTTCCGTCGCCGCGCGAAGCAATAGCGCCAGCGCCGGCAGCGCCCAAACGAGGTAATACATCCGCGACAGCGGCGCGAGCACAAGCAACCCGATCGCGAAAATCGACAGCTCCGCGCGCGTGCGCCAATGATCGGAATCTGGCACCTTTCGCATCTGCCACGTCAGCGCTACCAACCCAGCCAGCAGCGCGAACAAGATCGCATTTGCCAGCAGAATGCACCTCTCCGCGGAGAAATGCGCCGGCTGCCACTCGGCGGGAAACCGATGCTCCGCCCAGAACATCCGCCCCACCACCGCATGCACCGACTGATTCCGCCGATCGACAAAGTGCGCCGAATGCGGCCCCCACTCCTCCTGCTCCATCCACTTGCGCGGCCCCGCATCCGCGACGTTGTACGCCCACCATTCCTGGTGATACGCCGCGGTTCGCGCGAAGCCGAACGCGAGCAGCGACGGCAACAGGGACATCGTGATAACACCGACTGCGAACGCCGCTCCGACTTTGATCTGCTTTCTCAGGATCAGCCACAACGCGATCAGTGCCGGCAGAATCTTGAGCACTGTCGCCGCCGCCAGCCACAAGCCCGCGCGAATTTGCGAGTTCCGCTCGATTGCCGTGAAAAACGCGAGCAACAGTGCCAGTGTGAAATAGCTAACTTGGTTGAATTTTGACGCCTCGTACAGCGCCGGCAGCGCGAGCAGAATCAGCGTCGATGTCGTCATCGCCGCGTGCCGTGCGTCGCGCCCCGTCTCGCACCACCGCCGCAGCACCAGCAGACAATAGCCCAGCGACACCGTCTGCAGCGCCGCCCAGATCGCCGCCGCGATTTCACGGCCTGCAAAGCTGATCGGTGCGATCGCGACCGACACCGCCGGCAGATAAAACGGCAATTGCCGCCGCGCGTCGATGTCGGGTCCGTCGAGATCGGGGTTCAGCGCACCATGCTGCCAGACGTATGCCGCGTCGAGGTAAAAGTGTTTGAAGTCGTAACGGCTCGGCTGTCGTCCGCGCTCGAACGAGATCAGCGCGTTGCTCGCAAGCACATACAACAGCAGCAGATTGCGAATCCAGATCGCGATGACGGTCGGGCGCGACGTGTCATTCATTGGGCGTCGCCGGTTGCGGGTCAGATCGTGCGCCATTCGCGTGGATTGGCGCGACTTCTGTCGTTGAAGGCAATACCGGCACTTCCGCGCGTCGCACGCGCACCAGCAGCGTGATCATCGTGAATGCCAACATGAAAACACCAAGCTGCAATGCGCCGCCGGCTTCAAAGATCGGCCACGAAATCGCGACCTGAATCGCAACGACGATTGCGAGCGCCGCCGCCGCCAACTTGCTCCACGCCACGCGCACACCATAGCGATGCAGGAACGGCCCGATCAGCGCGACCGCGGGAAATGCCCACACCATGTGATAACGTCGCATCACCGGCATCATCCACAACATCGCGAGCAGATAGAGCGCCCACTCGATCCGCAACCGCCAATCGGACACTTTCGCCGCCGGTTGCCGCGTAAACCAAATCAACAGCAACAAGCTCGCAAACATCAGTATGTTTACAACCTGCGCCACTTGCGGCAGCGGTAGATCCGCGACATTCAGATAGCGCACGTCCGGCGAATTGTCCATACGCGGGTCATTGTCGAAGCGCGTTTCCCAGTTCGTGCGATGCAGCCAGCGACTCGCGATCGCCCCCCATCCCTGATTCCGCCAATCCATCTCCTTTTGCGACAGAATCAGCCCGCGATGCGAACCTGCGGTGACGGCGTTTGTCACCCATTGGGAATACAGATCGATCGCGCGCGACGGCCCAAAGACAATCGCGTCCGAAACCGGTCCGCCGAGAAACGCCGTCAGCAGCGCGAATGCAACGGTGCGAGATTTTCGCTTCAAGGCGTACCAGACGACGAGCAACACCGGCGTCACTTTGATCAGGATCGCCAATCCCAGCCAGAATCCTGCCCGCTTTTCATGTCCCCGCTGCGTCGCGACAAACGCCAGCACCATCAGGAACAACGTCAGCGAATCGATCTGATTCAGCCCGAATTCCCAGAACCAGAAGCGCGTGAGCAACAGCAGCGGCAATAGCTGCGTCACGGCCCAATCCTGCGGCGGAAAGCCGACGAACTCGCGGCCGATGAGTCGCACCGTCGCGATGACGCAGAAGATATTCATGAAAATCCAGCAGACTGCGGCCGGCTTGAGCGGCAACAGCGCAAAGATCGTCATGAAGCGCGGTACGAACGGCAGATACCAGTCGAGCTTGCCGCGAGCAATTATTTTCCCGTCGGCGGTTCTGTCGATGCCATCGTCGATATCGCCGTCATGCAGCAGCGACGCACCGGCTTTGTAGAAATATTCAAAATCAGGTTGGTAGGCACCGTCGAGCCGAATTGTCCCCTGCCTTCCGAACGCGACGACAATTCCCACCAGCGCGATCGTCGCAAAGATGCGAACGCCGCGCGGCGCAACGGGAAATTGCATCTCGGGAAGCGTGCGCAGTCGTGAGGATCGGTTTTCGGCCATTGTCGAAAAATGGTAATCGACAAGCGCGGGTTTGACAGGATTCAATCGGGGGAGTTGCGGAAACACCAGTGCGGATGTCCCCCACCCAAACCACCGCCCGCTACTTCAGCATTGAGTCGTCTCGACCCGTTGGACGGGCAAATGGGATGGAAGCATAAACGTCGTGAAAGGAAGTATGGTTTCGCGTTCGCGTCGTTTGACTTCACGCCAATGCACGAATCGCCGCCAGAATTTCAGTCTCCGCCACATTCTCCACGCGGATCGCATTCCCGATCCGGTCAACCAGCGCGAAGCGGATCTGCCCGACTTTGTTCTTCTTGTCGAGTTTACAGCTTTCCACGATCGTCTCGGGCGCGAGATTCACCGCCAGACGCGTCGGCAATACAAACTTGCGCAGCAGCGCTTCGATCCGCTCTGCTTCCGCAGTCTGCAGCAAACCGCGGGCGACGGCGAGCTGATTTTCCGCGACCATGCCCAACGCGACGCATTCACCATGCCGCAGCGCGTATTCCGCATTTTTCTCGATAGCGTGGCCGATCGTGTGACCATAATTGAGAATTTCGCGAATGCCGCTCTCGCGTTCGTCTTTACCGACGACCTCCGCTTTGATCGCACAATTCCGCGCGACCAGCTCTTCGACGATAGCAGCGTCGCGTTGAAGAATCGCCGATGCATTCGCTTCATGCCATGTGAAGAAATCCGCGTCACGGATCGCGGCGTGTTTGACGCTTTCGGCGAGCCCCGCAATCCAGTCCCGCTGCGACAGCGTGTCAAAAAAGTTGAGATCGACGAGGACCGCTTCGGGCTGATGAAAAGCCCCCACGAGATTCTTGCCCTGCGGCAGATTGACGCCCGTTTTGCCGCCGACCGCCGCGTCGATGGCGGCCTCGAGCGTTGTGGGCACCTGAATGAAGCGTACGCCGCGCATCCATGTCGCGGCGACAAAACCCGCCAGATCGCCGACGACGCCACCTCCGATCGCGACGATCACGCCGTCGCGACCGACGCGTTCGGTTGCGAGTTTCTGATAGATTTTCTCCGCTTGTGCGAGCGACTTGCTGCCTTCTCCCGGCGGTACCGCGATGAAAGGGACCCGATCGGCAAACACCGCGGTGATTCGATCACGGTGTAGGCCCAGGACGCATTCGTCGACGATTCCGACAATTCTCGCGGCGCCGATCTGGTTCAGCACGTCGGGCAGATCCGCGATGGCGCCCGATCGGATGCGGATCTCGTACGACCGGCTTCCCAGTTGAACCGGGACAGTTTTCACGCGTATACCTCGTATCGAAGGGTGTGGGCCAAGGCCTGTATTTCGCAAGATTCCGGCGGAACCCGCATCTGCCGTTTCCGTCTCAAGTATATACAATAGAACGAGTTACGAATGCGCTGCCGTTGGTCCTCAGCGTACCCGTATGTTGACGAAAATACCTGAATTTGCTAGAAAAGTCGCATGACACGAACTGCCACCCGCCAGGCCGGCAAACCTGACGTGAAACGCACCAAGACGACGAAGACGACGCGCCCCGCTCCCAAGAAAGCGGAACGAGCTGCGCCGTCAAAGTCTTCTGCCATAAAGACTTATAAAGCCGCAATCGCGCATCTGAATAGTCTGGTCGACTATGAAAAGATGCTGCGCCTGCAATACAACGAGGATCGTTTCGATCTTCGCAAAATGCAGAAATTGCTCCATGGTCTCGGCAATCCCCACAAGCAGTTGAAGGTCCTGCACGTCGCAGGCACAAAGGGTAAGGGTTCGACCTGCCACATGCTCGCCGCGATGCTCAAGAAAGCGGGCCACACGGTCGGGCTGTATACGTCGCCGCACATCATGGACGTGCGGGAGCGCATCCGCATCAACGGCGAGATGATCAGCGAATCCGCGTTTACCAAATACGCCGACACGATTTCCAAGGTCACTCTCGGCGCCGATTCGCCGACGTACTACGAGTTCATGACCGCGATGGCGATGCTGTGCTTCGCGGAGAAAAACCTCGACTATGTCGTCCTCGAAACCGGCATGGGTGGCCGCCTCGACGCGACCAACGTCGTCACGCCCGTCGTCTGCGGCATCACGAACATCAGCTACGACCATATGGCGCAGCTTGGGAACACACTCGACAAGATCGCGACGGAAAAGGCCGGCATCTTTAAGCCCGGCGTCACCGTCATCAGCGCCCCGCAGTCCAGCGCCGCTGAAAAAGCGTTGAACAAGGTTGCCGAAAAGGTCGGCTGCAATATTCGCGTGCTCGGGAAAGACGTCGAATTCAGCTACCGGTTCGAGTCGTCGCGCGCAACCGGACCGCACACGCGGATCTGCATGGCGACCGCCGGCACCCGGTTCGATCATCTG
>JBFWWY010000090.1:0-9164 GCA_050245935.1 Phycisphaerae bacterium
CTCTTCTCCGTGCCTCCGTGCCTCCGTGGTTGCCTCTCTTCCGCGCCGCCTCGCAAACGAGCGCCGCGTATGCTAGCCAGCCTCAGTGCGAACTTTACCCCGTTCGACTGGTCGATCGTTGTCGGCTATCTGGTCTTCACGACCTGGCTCGGCGCAAAGCTCGCCGGGAAGCAATCCTCGATCCGCGACTTTTTCCTCGGCGGCCGCAAGCTGCCGTGGTATGCCGTCAGCGGCTCGATCATTGCCACGGAAATCAGCGCGGTAACGTTTGTGATTGTGCCCTACATCGTCTTCAAAACCGGCGGCAATTTCACCTATATTCAACTTGGCTTATTTGGTGCGATTCTGTCGCGCTTTGTGGTCGCGTATGTACTTGTGCCGGCGTACTACAAGCGGGAGATCTACAGTCCCTATGACTACATGGGCAACCAGCTCGGCGGCAACGTCCGCTCGATGACCACGGTGCTCTTTGCAGTCGGCGGGATGCTCGCGCAATCCGCGCGTGTGTATCTCACCGCGGAGATACTGATCGTCGTCATGCACGATCAACTGCAATGGCTGTCGAGCCTGATCCACATCGGCCCGCTTGCGTGTGCGATTTTACTGATCGCGGTGATCGCCCTGATCTGGACGCTCATCGGCGGTATCAGCACCGTCATCTGGACCGATGCGATTCTCTTTGTCGTTTTTCTGCTCGGTGCCGCCATCGCGTTCATCACCGCGTGCGACGCCGTCCCCGGCGGCCTCAGCAAAGTGCTGGAAATCGGCTGGAATGCCAAAGCGTCTGGCGAATGGGGCAAATTTACGTTCTTCAATTTCAGCATCGACCCTGCGGAAACGTACACGATCTGGACCGCGATCATTGCGATCACCTGGGGCAGCATCGGTGCCTACGGGACAGATCAACTCATCGCGCAACGCATGTTCTGCTGCAAGAACGAAAAGGAAGCCCGCTGGGCGATCATCAGCAGCGCCGCGAGCCAGATCGTCACCGTCACCGTCGCATTCGTCGGCGTTGCAGTCTTTGCCTATTACAGCTTTCCGCCCGACGCGGTGGGTGCGGAGGTCGCCGGTGCCGCTCACCCCGATCACCCCGGCCTCGTGGGTGAGGCGTCGACGCTGTATACGCAGAAAGGCGATCGGATTTTCCCGATCTTTCTGATGGAAGTGATCCCCGTCGGCTTTCAGGGACTGATTGTTGCGGGCATCTTCGCGGCCGCAGTCTCCAGCCTCACGAGCATTCTCGCCGCCCTTAGCCAGACTGTGATGTCGGCGTTTTATCTGCCGCTGCGAACGCGTTTTCTGAAGTCGCGCGGTCGACCGGCGGAAAACGTCGAGGAGGGCAAGGACTCCGTTCTCGTCAGTCGGTTGCTGGTCGCCGGCTGGTGTGTCGTGTTGGCGTTGCTCGCGCTGCTTTCCAAACGCGCTGCCGTCTACTATCCCTCGATTCTCGATCTCGCGCTCGCGATGGCGAGTTACACTGCGGGCGCGCTGCTCGCGGGGTTCGCGCTCGGCTTCCTCCGGCTCGGCATCGATGGGCGCGGCTACATGTATAGCGCCCCCCTCTCCGTGCTGACCGTCTTCGCGCTGATCTGGCACGACGACTGGGCAAACACGTTCTGCTGGGTCGGCGGCGCGCTGCTTCTCGTCTTCTGGCTGACACTGATGTTTCGGTTGCCTCAAGCCACCTTCGAACCCGGCAAGACGCTGATCCTGCTGGCAGGTATCGGCATGATGTTGCTCATCAGCTATTACGGCTGGTGGACGGACGTTAACGCCGACGGCAAGGTCGTACGAAAGATCATCGCGTGGCCTTGGCAAACGCCCATCGGAAGTCTGGTTGCGTTCATCTGGGGTTATTTGCTCGCGCGGCCAAAAACAGATGCGCAGGATGTTTCCGGCCCGGTGTCCGCGCATCAAGCCGCGTAAATTCGTTGTCGCGTTGTTTCGGGAAAAAAAAAAAACAGAACCCGTCGCGCCAAGCGACGGGCCAAGAAGATCTATCCAAGTCAATCGGAGCGATACACAAACGTAACTGTCGCCGCGTTATTCCGCCGAATCCTCGCGAAGCACGCGCAACCATTTCCGCCGAAACAAGCCCCGACTGCGCTCGTCAAGTTCCGTCGCAAGCCCGCGCGATTGTCCGCGCCAATCAACCGAACGGGCATCGTCGCGGCGGGATTTACAGAACAGCGCTGCGATCGCAGCCAGCCATAGCCAGGCACGCGCGAGATTTCGTCGCCGCAATCCTACCGCTGGACGGCTTGTCGCACGTTCTCCAGTACTTCTTCGCGGGAACGGGATTGTGTTGCGCTGCTCCATAGCTGCTTGCGATCCAAAACCTGATGGTCATCCTGATAAAAAGCGGTCACCGCGCTCGGCCCGCCTTCGACGAAGTCGCCCCCGGCATACCCGCTCTTGCCGAGCCAGTCCCCCATCTCCGGTTCGTACTCCGCCGGGTAAATCAGCGCGACGGCATAGCGTGCGTCGGTATGCGGTTCCCCGCGATCGACGAGGCGGATCATGCACCGGTTCGGCGGCGGATTGTTTTCCGCGACGTCGAGCAGATCAAACCAGTCACGCTTCGCACCGCCGGCATCCGCGCGATAGAACATCATCCCGCTCTCGACCTTGAACCGCTCCGTCGAGACGCCGGCAATCTCCAGTGTCCCGTCCGCGCTGGCGCGATGGATCCGGTACACCTTGCCATCCCGATATTGCTCGGATTCCAGCAATGTCGCGATTTCCTCAGCGGTGTAGCCGCACGCCGACCACTCGCCGAAATCGAAAATGTAGAGGCCGGCGTAATTCTCAGGGGTCGTTAACTTCGGAATATTCATGCTGCCCGTGTCGCTCCCGCTTCAATTCGAGACTGATTCTTGAATCAGGCTATTGTAGCCATCGGTCGGCCCGATTGCGAAATTGGCCTCCGATTCACGGATTCCTTGTATATTCTTCGCTGCTTAGCTAATCTACCGGCAATCTGGCGAGGGTTGGGTACCTTTCGCACAATTCTTTTCGAAGACAGTCCCTATGGATGGGGAAAGCCGGGACTCCCGCGCTTCAAAACAAGGAGGTTCGTGTGAATCGCTTTCTTTCCGCACGTTTTCGCATGAGTTTGGTTCCGGCGACTGCGGCGTTGCTGCTGGGAATTCCGAGCGGCTGCGTGCAGCCCACGACCGATACCGGAATCGATCAGGACGAATTGCAGTCTTTGATTGAGCAACTGATTGATCAGGATCTGGCCGGACGCGAAATTGGCGAAATCCCCGGGCCGAGAGGCCCCCAAGGTCCGACCGGGCCGACGGGAGCCACCGGCGAGACGGGCGAAACCGGCGCGCAGGGTCCCGTAGGTCCGACCGGCGCAACGGGAGCAACCGGCGCCACCGGCCAAACGGGCGCGCAGGGCCCTCAGGGACTGCCCGGCCTCGACGGTCGCGACGGTGCCCTCCGCGTTTATGGCGATGGTTCCGGCGGCGTTCAGACCATCGACGGCAACGTCAATCTCGCGACCTTCGCGTCGACCGTCGGTGCAAATACCTATCAGTTTGAAACGCTGTTCGTCAGCAGCGGCGCGACGCTCACCATTCCAAGCGGTTCGGTCATTCGCTGCAGCCAGGATTTCATTAATCACGGAACCATTATCGTCGAGCCGATGGCATTCGGTAACGCGGTCGGCACCGGCGATCTCGGAATTGCCCGGACGTTCCCGCAAATCGCGGACGACGAAGCCCTCCCCAACGTCCCCGGATTCGGCATCGGCGGTCTCCCCGCATGGACAACGACCCAGGCACGTTTCGGCACCCTCGCGTTAACCGCCATGGGCGGCAGCGGCGGCAACGCAACCGCTGGTCGCACCGGCGGCGGAACGCTCAACGTCCGCTGTGGTGACGAAATGCTCAACACCGGTACCATTCGCGCAAATGGCACGAATAACACCGGTGCCGGCGGCGGCCTGATTGTTTTCGCGGCGGCGCGACGCGTGGCAAACTCCAGCTCCGGCCTCATTGAAGCCATCGGCGGGAGCGGCCGCGACGCACAATCCACCGCGAACACCCTAATCTGTGCGGATGGCGGCGGCGGCGGCGGCATCGTTCATTTCCTCGCACCGCTTGTCGTGAATGCGGGAACCATTGATATCGGCGGCGGTACCGGCGGTTTGGGCGCCGGCCCCTTCGAAAATCGACCTTTCGGCGACGTCATTCGAGGCGGCGCCGGCGGCGCGGCCTCGTTCGGGGCGGGCGGCCTGAGTGGAAATGCCACCACCGCGGCGGCGACCAACGGTGATATCGACGCGCGCAACGTCACGCTCAATGCGGGCGCAGACGGCGCTGACGGTATTTTCCTGCTCAGTGAGACCGACCCCACATCGCTGTTCTAACTTGAGCGGCGAATCAGTCGTGCAAATCATCCCGGTCGAAGATCCGGGCTGCAGCGACTGAATCCACAAGTGCATACGGCGGCTGCCCGGCAACCCGGCAGCCGCCATTTTTTTTGGCAGATTTCGGCTTCAGCATTACGCTGCGCGACTCGGAGTGTTCCCCAAGCACAAAGGCTCGAACTCCATGCTGCGAGTCAAACGCCGAAGATCATGGCAACACACGCTCCTTTTGCTCGTGTTCGCAGTCGTTGTGTGGGCCCTGCGTGAATATGCCGGCGTGGGCCAAACATCCTCAGACACTCATCGACAAGCGGAATCCGCGCAGCGGGAAAATGACGGCGCAGAAAACTCGGATGATGCGGCCCCGCCCGCGAGCGAATCAACGCGGACACGTGAACCGCGCACGGCAGATCCTCGCAACACACAACCGCTCGACGTCGGCACCGCCCGTGTTGCCGATGCCTTTGCCCGCCGGGAATCTGACTTTTTCGTCACGCTCGACGCGGTCGTTATTCGTTTGCTTGATGATGATAATTTCGGCGACCGCCATCAGAATTTCATTGTGCAACTTGCCAACGACCAGACGCTGAAAATCTCGCACAATATCGATCTCGCACCACGCGTGCCGCTGCGCACGCATGACCGGATTCGGCTTCGGGGCGAATACGAATGGTCCGAACAGGGCGGCGTATTGCACTGGACCCACCATGACCCCGGCGGACGCAAAACGGGAGGGTGGATCGAGCACCGAGGAAAGAAGTACCAATGAATGTGCTCGTGAGGGAATGACAAACGGGTGTCGTTTTCTGATTCCGGGGACACACATCACCGCAAGTTCTTGTCGCCGCGGGATTTTTGCAATAATGCTCCGACCGAAGCGTTTACCTGATACGGCTCTGGGGCGTGCGTGACCGATTTGTTTTCGGACCAACTTGTTGAACGGGCACGGCAGCATGATCCGGCGGCGCTCGCGCAAATTGTTGCGCTGTACGGCCCCCGCGTGTTTGGGTTGCTCAAGAAAGTGACAGGAAATCCGGATCTCGCGGACGATCTGCTCCAGGAGACGTTCCTGCGGATGGTCAGGCGGATTGCGGATTACGAGCCGACCGGCAAGTTTGAATCATGGTTGTTCAGTATTGCGATCAATCTCGTCCGGGATCACATCCGCCGCAATCGACGACGCGGCAATGTGTATTCTCTTGATGAAGCCGAGGACGAAGGATCAGCGGTTGCACAGGGCAGTCCGCACCATCGGAGCGAAGCGCCGCCGCCGGAAGCGATTGTTTTGCGTGCGGAGCAGGTCGCGCGTTTGGAGCGGGCATTCGAGCGGCTCGGTCCCTCGGAGCGAGAGTTGCTTTCGCTGCGACATTACGGTGACTTGTCGTTTCGCGACATCGCCGACATGTTGGGCATACCATTAGGGACGGCGCTGGCACGCGGACACCGCGCCTTGCAGAAGCTGCGCGCGATACTGGAAGAGACAGATGATGCGTAACGAACTCGAACACTTAGAATCCCAGGTTGAGCAGGAAGCCAAACTGCTGGCGCAACTTCCGTGCGCGCCGCTTCCGGCCCGGCGACTGGCACATCTGCAGGCCCGTGTGATTGCCGAAGCCAAACAGGGGCCGCGCACTGCATTTCACTTTCGAATCGGGCCCCGGCTCGGCGTGGTGGGGGCCGTCGCAGCATGTCTGGTGCTGATGCTCACGGCCGTTCGACCGGTTGCTTTGACACATGCACGGTATACCACAGCCCCCGATGATCTCGATATGTGGGTATCCGCGTTGGAACAGTCGCGCGAACAGCTTACTGCGGACCTGTCCGGATATTCCCTGATCGTCAACGACTCCTATCTCGACGATTGGACGGAATTCGAGCTTTACTTCGGCGATGAAGAATCGCTCTGAGTCTTGCTGTCACCAATGAGCATGGATCATGACGCGTAATCAACATCCGGTCGCGGCCAAGAGTTGGACGTGCCGCCTTGTTCTGGGAACGATCCTGACGTTTACAGGGGTCGGGGTCGCACTGGCGCAGCCGCCACATCGCGATGATCCGCAACCGGAACCAGAAAGTCCGCACGCCCGCGGCGAATTCTCTGGCCGAAAGCCGTTGCGGCACGCCCCGCGCGATCACGGCGGTCCGCTGCGACTCTTTCTGCCCCGGCCACAAGATCACGGTCCGTTGGGCGATGGTGAAGAAGAGGCGCTGCTCGAATTCGCACAACAGCACATCCCCCGCATGCATCGGCATCTTCAGAATGCCCGGCGCACACAACAGAACCAAAGATTCGACCGCCGCTTTCACCGCGATATTGTCCCCTTGCTGCGACATCTCAAGCGCATTCACGATGCCGATCCCGAGCTCGGTGAACTGCAAATCCGTCACGCCGAACTGCGCGTTCAGCTCCTTCGCCGCGCGCCGGCGTTCCGTCGCGATGAAAACGATTCGCTGCCGCCGCGATTGTTACGTGACATGCGCAGCCGAATCGCGGAGATGCTGCAGATCGAGAAAGAAGTGATCCAGCGCGAAATCCGGGCTCTCGAAGAAAATCCTGATCACACGATCAACCTGCGGATCGACGAATTGATGAACACGGAATATGACCCCGCCGTGGAGCCGCCCGACGTTCGCGAACTCGTTGACGGTTATCGCGCCGCCGAGAACGACGTGGCCCGTTTCGAATTGCGGGAAAAGCTGCGCGAAGCGGTATCGCAGGAAGTTGATAAACAGAAACGCGCGTTGCAACGACACCTTGCTCGGCTATCGAACGAAACAGAGGCCGTAATCGACGAACGGATGAGTCGCATGGATAGACCACGTCGCGACGGCAATCGGCCGCTGCGGCGCCCCGGACGTCCCGGCCGAGGCTGAGTACCTATTTCAATTTACACATCCAGATTCTTCACGTGGATCGCGTTCTCTTCAATGAACGCCTTGCGCTGCTCGACGTTATCGCCCATCAGAATGCGAAACATATTTTCGGTTTCCAGCGCGTCGATGTCGCCCTGATCCGGGTCGTCGTCCATATCGCCGATGACGACTTTTCGCATGATGCGATTCTCCGGATTCATCGTGGTTTCCCACAGCTCTTCCTTATTCATCTCGCCGAGACCCTTGAAGCGTTTGATATCGCGACCGTGACCGCCGATCGTCCGCACGCCTTCGGACAGCATGGCGAGATTATCGAGCTCAATATCTTTCAGCTCGGGATTCTTCAGCACGAAAACAGCGGGCGACAATTCGCCGGTGACCAACTCCTCGCGCTTGCGGAACAAGTCATCGATCGAAAGGCCGAAGTCGTGGAGACGCGCGAACGCGCCGTCCAGCACGCGCGATTCGTGCAGATCGTGCTTGAGCACCGTCTGCTCCTGCGCGAGCCGTGAATCGCGAAACGCGACCGCTTCGCTCTCATCCGAAAAGTAAATCTCTTCGTCGGTTTCCTGCACCCAGATGCGCGTCGCCGGCAGCAGACCGCGCGCGTCGCGGCGCGCCACGAACTCGCCGAATAAGATGCCGCGCCGCGCCAGAATCCGCGCCTGACGCTCGATTTCATCAATGATATCGATCAGGTCTTCGAGCTGCTTGCCCGCAATTTCGCGCACCGGCTCGTTCTCACGGCGAATTTCAAAAACCGTACTATCCAAACCGTTGCTGCGCAATCGCGCGTTCAGCTCGTTGTCATCGAGGATGTACTGAATCTTCTTGCCCTTGCCCAGGCCGTACAGCGGCGGTTGCGCGATGTAGATCTTCCCCGCCTCGATCAGCGGCCGCATGTGCCGGAACACAAACGTCAACAGCAGCGTGCGAATATGGGAACCGTCGACGTCGGCGTCGGTCATCAGAATCACGCGACCGTACCGCAGCTTCTTCGGATCGAAGTCCTCGCCGATCCCCGTGCCGAACGCCTTGATAATTTCCAGAATTTCGTCGTGCGCAAGAATCTTGTGCAGCCGCGCCTTCTCGACATTGAGAATTTTGCCGCGAATCGGCAGAATCGCTTGCGTGCGCGAATCGCGATAACCCTTCGCCGACCCTGCCGCCGAGTCACCTTCGACGATGTAGATCTCCGTCTCATCCACGTTGCGGCTGGAGCAATCGACCAGCTTGCGCGACAGCCCGCCGCCCGACAACGCGGTCTTTCGCGCCGTCTCGCGCGCCTTCCGCGCCGCCTCGCGCGCAAACGCCGCCTGCACCGCTTTTCCCACGATCTTCTTGCTCTCGCTCGGGTGCTCTTCCAGCCATGTCCCCAGCAGATCGTTGACAGTCGTCTCCACAAACGTCCCGACTTCGCTGTTGCCGAGCTTGGTTTTGGTTTGTCCCTCAAACTGCGGCTCCGGCACCTTCACCGAAACCACCGCCGTCAGCCCTTCGCGAATGTCTTCACCCGTCGGCGTCGGATCGTTCGCTTTGAAGAGGTTGCTTTTCCGGGCATACGAATTCATGCAGCGCGTCAGCGCCGAGCGGAAACCCGACAGATGTGTGCCGCCTTCGATCGTGTGAATATTGTTCGCAAAGCTGACGACGTTTTCGTTGTAACTGTCGGCGTACTGCCACGCGACTTCCACGATCAGCCGCGTTTCCGGATCTTCGCGTTCGAAATAAACGACGTCGTGTGCCGGCTGGCTGCCGCGATTGAGATGTTCCACAAACTCGCGAATCCCGCGCTCAAAGTAAAACCGCTCACGCTTATCTACGCGTTCGTCTTCGATCGTGATCTCAACGCCGGAATTCAGGTACGCCAATTCCCGAAGCCGGGGGGCGAGTTTCTCGTATACGAAAT
>JBFWWY010000091.1:0-9145 GCA_050245935.1 Phycisphaerae bacterium
GGTGACGAAGTTATTACAACGCCTTTCTCCTTTATCGCGTCCAGCAACAGCATCATGATTGAGGGCGCGACGAGTGTTTTTGTCGACGACGACCCGGACACTTGGCAAATCGACGCCGAGAAGGTCGCAGCGGCCATTACGCCGAAAACCAAAGCGATCATGCCGGTCGACGTTTTCGGGTCGAGTCCGGACATGGGCGCGATCAGCGAACTGGCGAAAAAACACAATTTATTCGTGCTGGAAGACTGCTGTGAAGCGCTGGGGTCGACGTATCGCGGCGTGCCTATGGGGCGATTGGGAAATGCCGGCGCGTTCGGTTTTTATCCGAACAAGCAGATCACGACCGGGGAAGGCGGCATGGTTGTGACCGATGACGACGAAATTGCCAGAATCTGCCGGTCGCTGCGCAACCAGGGCCGCGATCCGAACTCCGGCTGGCTGGCGCACGCGCGGCTCGGGTTTAATTTTCGCTTGCCGGATATCAACTGCGCGGTGGGTGTCGAGCAGATGAGGAGGCTCGACGAGATCATCGCGAAACGCAAGCAGGTCGCGAAGTGGTATGCGGATCGGCTGCGCGGCGATGACCGCTACCGGATGCAGAAGGTGCTGGACGAGGTGGAGCTGAACCCGTTTGTGATGGTCGTGCGACTCAGCGACGACTACTCGCGCGAACAGCGCGATCAGATTCTGTCGGCGTTGCACACGCGCGGCATCGGCTGCGGCAATTATTTCACGCCGATCCATCTGCAGCCGTTCTACCGGGAAGACCTCGGTTTCAAGGAAGGCGATTTTCCGGTGACCGAGGCGCTGAGCGCGCGGACGGTAGCGCTGCCGTTCCACAATCACCTGACGGAATCGGAAGTGGATTTTGTGGTGGATACGTTTCAGGGATTGTTGTAGAGGCGGCGACGCATAATTCCGGCTGAACCAATCGCAAGCCGCTTGATATGAGCGCACGTCAGAAATCTGGCGGACCACCGCGCATAGTGCTTGCCAAACTTCCTAAGGATGTGCTAATTCATTTGCGTGAATGAAACAACGATCGGAAATGATGTTTTGAGCGAGTCTTTCAACACGGGCGCATCTCGGCCCGTCGCTTCCATCGTCATCGACGCAACCAGCCGGCATCGTGATTGCACTTTTGATTGGAGGGCCCCGATCAGGGATTCGCTCATCACGCAAGCAACAGCGTCGGCGCGCGATGGCGCGCCGACTTGCCTGTTGAAACCTGTCAACCGCCGGAAGCTTCGATCGTGACGAAGATGTCGTTATAAAAAACGAAGCCGCCGCGTTGGCCGGTTGTGTTCACGACGCGGTAGTTGTAGCGAATGTCCGCGCCGAGCCGCGCGAAATGGGCATCGGCTTGCGCGAGTGCGTCCTCCAGCGCAGCCTGGAAGTTCGCATTTGCGTCGACGCCCTGAAATCGCGCGCGGCTGTTGATGATGTCGCTCGGCGGATTCGCCGCGTCGGCGGTTCGATCGCCGACAAATGAAAACGCCGTGCCGATGGCGAGGATCGGCAAACAGAGATAGACAAGCTGGCGCATGCTGTTACGGGATGTCATGAGAAACTCCGAATAACGGCCATGGCTCGCGCGAATCATTTTACACATTCCGAGCGGAAGTTGGGATCTTTTTTTTGGGCAAAGCCGAAAATTGCATCGTTGCGGAACTTTGTCCGCATTGCGACGGATGGCGAATATGGCGCTACGTGCCGTCTACCGGATGCGCTGCCTCAAATCGCGGCGACCGCTGCGCTAGAACGCGATCCAGCTCGTCTTTATCGAGCGGGAGGTTTAGGCGAAGCGTTTCAAGGACCGCGCGCGGGCGAAACACCGGATAATCGCTGGCGAAGAGAAAGTGCTGCAGCTCCACCCGGCGCATGATGTCGGCGAGCGCGCGGCAGCGGTCGTCGGGGGTCGGGCCGATACCGTCGGTCTCTTCTGCGAGGATTGCGCCGGACAAATCGAAGTAGATTTTCTTAGAGTCGAAGGAGGGTAGCTGCTCGCGTATTGCGATGAACTCGCGCAGCACCGCCTCCGAGATTTCGTTATAGCCGCCGGCACCGCCGAGATGAGCGCAATACAGCTCGATCGGCGGGCACAGCGCAACAATCTCACGCCAAAACCGGCGTGCCTGTTCCCGGCCAAAACCAGCGTTCGGCGATGCGAGATGAATCAGCACTGCGATATTGTGCTTCGCGCAATGTTCGAGCACCGACTTCAACGCCGCGACGTGCGCCGGATCGTCGAGCGAGACGCCGCAGGCGGGCAGATGCAGCTTCAATCCGATCATGCCCGGGCGTTGGCGGCAGCGCTCAATTTCGTCAATGGCCTTTTCATCGCGCGGGTTCACGGAGAAAAAGCCGAGGAACCGGCCGGAAGACTGCGCGACGCAAGTTGCGACGTAATCATTTTCTTGTTGCAACGCTGCCCATTTGTCCGGGACGGTCTCCGCGGTGATGCCGAATTCATCCGTTGCGTACACGTGCGCCATGGAAATGAGGAAGGCCCGCTCGATGCCCTGCTCTGCGGTGAATGTCAGTGGATCGGTGTATTGCCGATTTTCACGGCTAAAGGTCATCCCCGCCGAGCGCCAATGGTTCACGAGCGTCGGACTGAGCACGTGAACGTGATGATCGAAGGGAATTTGCAGCGGTTCGTCGGGCGGCGGATTCAGTGCGGTTGCGCACAGAAGCCAAGCCGTGAGGATTTTGATTGTCATCCGCGCAGTGTATGACAATTTGGGGGAAAGGTGCGAAGTCGTGATTGTGAGTGAGTGTCAGTTCACGTGAATTGGTGCGTTGGTGTCGCGGTACATTGCGAACATGTATTTAATGGTTTGGCGCGACACCAACACACCCTACAAAACCTACGCCAGAATGTCGGCCATTACGCGGTTGGCGAGCAGCAGGCCGCTTCGTGTGAGCCGGATGCTCGCTTCATCCATTTCGATCAAACCAGCCACGAGGTTTTTCTGAATTGCGGTCGCGAATCGTACGGAGGGGTCCTCGCCGTAGCGCTGGGCAAAGGATGTACGGTCGATGCCGCGCAGGAGTCGGAGTTCGAGCCACGCGGCGTCGCGTGCCTGGTCGGCGAGATCGAGCGTTTCCTCCTCGATTCGCGGAGATTTTCCGCGCCGCACGGCGCTGACATACGCGGCGGTGTCCGGCACATTCTTGTAGCGGACGTTGTCGACAAACCCGCATGCCGACGGGCCGATGGCGAGGTATGGTGCGTTGGTCCAGTAGCGGAGATTGTGGCGGCATTCGTAACCGGGCCGCGCGAAGTTGCTGATTTCGTATTGTGCGAAACCAGCCGCCGCGAGGTCGGCGATCGTCGCTTCGTACATGTCGGCCTCAAGTCCATCGTCGACCTGTTGAATTTCGCCGCGAGCGCGCTGGTCGAACAACGGCGTGCCGCTTTCAAACGTGAGGCCGTAGCAGGAAAGGTGGCGGGTGCCGAGGTCGATGGCATTGCGGAGATTGTCGCGCCAAGAGGCCAATGTCTGGCCGGGGACGGCGAAGATCAGATCGACATTGATATTCTCGATCCCCGCAGCCCGGGCATTCTGTATTGTCTCGACGACCTGGCGCGGGTCGTGGATTCGTTCCAAAACCGCAAGCTCTGATTTGTTGAACGATTGCGCGCCGATCGAGATGCGGTTTACGCCTGACGCGACGAGCGCTTCCGCGACTTGTGGCGTGACGGTCGCGGGGTTTGCTTCGGAGGTGAATTCGATCGTCGCGTCCGGGACGCAAAAGCCGCGTAAGGTCGACATCAGCCGCGACAGCAGGGGTACCGGGAGTGTGGTCGGGGTGCCGCCGCCGACGAAAATCGTATCGAATTGCAGTTCCGCGGTTTCAGCGCAGCGTGCCAGTTCTGCGAGCAGGGCATCGACCAGCGCGCCGACAGCCTTTTTGTCGTACACCTCGGAGTAAAAATCACAGTAGCCGCAGATGGTGTGACAGAAGGGCACATGGACATACAAGGACCGCAGGTCGGCGAGCGTTGTCGCATGGGGATCGTTCCGGTAGCATTCGGACATCGGCATCACGCGCATCGTATCCGGTTCGCGTCGATTTCTCAGGTTACGATTCAGAACAATTTTTGCACCGCGCGTCGCGGCGGCGAGGTTCGACGCATGAGCGAAATCAATCTCGTGATGTTCAAAGATGATGAACGTCGCGTTTTTCCCGTAAAGGCCGGCAATACAATTGTCGGACGCAAGACCGACGCGGATCTGCGTATTCCCACGCGGGATGTTTCCCGTGAACATTGCGAACTCCGGGCGAACGGCGTGGTCATTTCAGTGAAGGATCTGGGGAGTTCGAACGGCACTTTCGTCAACGGCAAGCGCATCAGTGAGGCGGCGTTGCGGGCTGGGGACAAGCTCGGCGTCGGGCCGGTGTTGTTTGTGGTGCAAATCGATGGGGAACCCGCAAAAATCACGCCGCATGATGCCAAAGTGGAGCCGGAGGTGGTCGAGCCGCCGCCGAAAAAGAAGCCGAGAGTCGATGATTCGGGTGAATTCGACGAGGACGACATTTTTGCGGAGATCGTCGGCGGTGACGCGGATGACGACGAAGAGTTTGATTTCGATTCGATCGATGTGCTCGACGACGATGACGACTAATTCCGCGTGAGCAAAGCGAAGAAAGCGCTATCGTATTCCAAGAAGCGGCTCGGCTGGCGCCGGGTGCTTCTTTTGTTTTGTCTCCTCTTCGTGCTGTTTCTGGGGTGGGCGCTGGCGAAGTCGGTTCTGCGGCCCATATGGTATCAGCCGACCGCGATCGATCATCGGGCGATCGAGGGTGACAAAGCCGATCTCGTGGGTCTGTATGAATCCATTTCGGAGTCGTTGAATCGGGGGCAGCGTGCCAGAATCGAGGTCAGCGAGGCACAATTGAACCGATGGGCAAGGTCGCGGGCGGAGATTTGGCCCGACTTTGATCGCGAGCTCGGCGAATTTCGCGATCCGCAAATTCGCCTGCTGGATGGAAACCAGATTGAATTCGCTGCGTCCTATAGGTTGCGCGGGTGGCCATCGGTCCCCGCGGTTCGACTGGAGCTCGGTGTCGAAGATCGAATCTCGTGTCGGCTGCAGGGCCTGACGATAGGGCGGCTGGCTTTGCCGGTATCGATGGTCTGGCCCACAATTCGCGACCGAATCGAGGCGGAAAATCTGCATCGCGTGTCCATTGGCGAACGAGGCTTGCAGGTGTTCAACGAGTGGATCTGGGACAACGGAAAAGTGCCGTTTCGCGTTTCGTCTCTGGAAATCACCTCGGGCAGGGCAATCGTGGAGTTGGCCCGTCTTCCGCGCGGGGTCGCGGACGCCGGCAGCTAAGCCAATCCATCGTCGCTTGCCGGACGAGTGAGCGTAAGAGGGCCGTGCGTTCAAGCGCGAAAGGATTGCGATTATTGGACGCGTGGACAGTTGGGCAATTGTCGTGGTGCAACGCGCGTGCTGCGCGTGGCAAATGCGATTGCCCGCACGCGTAACAGAAGATTGGGACCATTGACGAGAACGTCGCTAAGTCTTTATCGCCGGGCAGGTTGCACGGACTTTTCACACAAAACTGTTTCGCATTTGAGTGCGGAACTGATATGATGAAAAATGGTCTTGCGTTCAGCTTTTTGCAATGCGTAATGCCAAGGTTGACGGTATCCTAAAGATTCGAGTTGACGGAGAGGGTGCGCCCGCGCATTCCGCTCGTCGGCGAGCTGGTTGAAATGCGGCAAAATCAGACGTGGCGAATGGATGGAGCGCGGCTTCTTCCATCCGCTCGGTTTTGCCGCCGACGATAGGCACCACATTCCCGTGGAGGACTGATTCCGATGACATTGAGAGATCGGCGTAATGCAGCTTTGTTCCCTCTCGCCACCATGCTGGCGATCGTGCCTACGGTCTGGTTGACCGCAACCGCGAGTGCGGAAGAGCGAAAACTGGCGATTTTGCTGGCCTATCCGGTGAAGCAGGATGCCGGTACGGCGGGCCAGGCAGGGTTGCCGAACACCAATGACATTTTCGACGCCTATTTCGACAAGTTCAAGAACGGCCAGAACGGCGGGCCGCGTGTCGATTCGCACGCGGAGTGGTGGGAAGAAATCTCGTATGGTGACGTGACGGTCAGCGGCAACGTATATGGCTGGGTCAACCTGCCGTGGCGTACCCTTCCCGAGAATCCGGGAGATCTGGGCGGGTCTGCCGTTCCGGTCGGACAAGCGGACCACATCAACCTCATCGGCGGGACATCCGGATATCTGGCGGCACAAGGCGAGTTTTTCGACAACGGGACATCCAAGTATCGCTACGACTTTGACGGCCGCGGCGGCGCGGCAAATGGTCGATTTGGTAATTTCAGCTCCACTACAGGAAATAACAGTGATTTCCGGCAGCCGGGAGGCGCCAAGGCAACGGATGCATTCTCTCTGCCGGTATTTACTCCCGGCGAACGTTTTCTCGATCTGAATGGGAATCGAATTTACGACGCGGGTACGTATGAATGGGGTATCGATAAAAACGGAAACGGTTATATCGACGTAGATAAGCAGGCGGCAAGTTGGTTCGAGCTCGTTGGCGGGTGCATGCAATACGAACGTGACGAGATGGGAGAGCCGTTCATTGACGATCCCAATTGCATGAATCCTCCGTGCCCGCAAATTCCGAACCCCGATTACCTCCCAGAACTTGAGCTTGGATTCCTGGGCTGGAATTCCGATGCAGAATGGTATGACAGCAATGGTGACGGACATTGGAATCTCGATAAGCGCTGGCAGCTTCTCGACGCACAAATGAATCCCATTCCGGATATCAATCCGATGACCATGCAACCCCAGATCAGCCAGGAAGTCTGGAATGGATCGATTCCTGCCGATCCGACGCAGGACAACAGCGGGCGTCCGTTCTCGGAATTCTGGCCGTCCTTTGCGGCACCTCCGGGTGCTTCCGGCGACGTCCCACTTTGCGATCCTGCTGAGGTCACAGGACCGGCGGATGTACTTCTCGTTCGCGTCATTCGCGGCGACTGGGGCGGAACTGAAATCTGGATGGACAACAACGGCGACTTCGCGGTTGGCGAGCGCGCATCGCAGGATGAGCGATATCGCGGCGAAGGCGGCACGAACGACAGTCAGCCCGCTGCGTTGTTCGAATTCGTACTGCAGTTCCTTGATCCTGAATCGGACGCGACCGAGTACTACGACGAGCAATTCAATGACACATACGATTTCCCCGAGCCGTTCGAGGATTTTCTCGTACGGTGGGATGCGGATGCGCACCAATATGTCGAGGTGGACGAAGACTACATTCGGGCCAATTATCCGGGTGATGAAGCGTCGATGACGCGCTTGCTCGGCGATGAAGCGACAGGCCAGCTCGGCCGCATTGGCAACCATCGCTACGACGCACCCGACACCTGGTCAAACAATGGTAACGTCAACAGTACAAACAAATTGCAGCAGTTTACGGCGGAGCCTGTGGATGGTGCGCTGCGCGCCGAGTGGAATCGACGCAATCAGCTTTCCACGCCGTCGCCGGACTCGTTTGGTCCCAATGGTTGGTCGTTCGAGGATTTTTGGGATGAGCGTTTTGGAACGGACGCCCCGATGTGGGAATCCGCGATTCCGCTGTTTGTTCGCTGGAATCCGAACAATGCCTTGCCTCCGGCAACGGTGGAACCCGAGCGGATGGTGCGTTTCGCGGCATCGGCCGGTGGTGAAAACGGGGACGGCACAGATGCCGATGGCAGCCAGTATCGGGAAGGTGCCGGTACGGTCGTACCGACGCTTACGGATGGACGTGACGGCATGTACGACGGTCCGGCAGAATATGCTGACCTGCCTTCGTCCATTTACCATTCTGCCGGCGACGGTTACTTCGGTGAAATCACCGGTCCCGGAGGGAATGATTATTTCGGCAGCGATGTCGGAGGCCACGATCCGAATGATGGCAGTGGTACGCCGGACCGTGTGATTCCGGCGGCTGGCCCGCTGGCGTTCAATGTCCACGGCGATCAGGGCTGGGACGGCGGCAATGTCTTCAACACGGAGCTGTTGACGTGGCAGACCGGTGGTGCTGCGACGGACGACGTGCTTTTGATTCCGGGGCCTGATGATGATGGAGACGGAATCCCGGACGACAATGACATGGATGGACAGCCGGACTTCTTCCCCTTCGTCGAGTATCACCGCGACATCAATCTCGATGGCATGATCGATCTGGGTGAGACGGTGGGCGAGAGCGATGAATTTGGAATTCCGGGGCAAACGGTCCTGCACAGCTACGGCTTGAGCCCGATTTCCGGACAACCCGCGAATGGCAACCCTTCCAATGCGTATCCGCATAACCGGACCCGCGCGATGGAAGATACCGTCGAGGCGCTTGATGATGTCGTCGACTGGGACGATTTCCTCGGCGGCGCCGGTGCCTTCGGAAACTCGGTATACGGCGTTTTGCTAATGCCGGCGGGCACAGGTCCGGGCGGCATGTTTACGCTGCCGGCCTCGGTGGGTCCCGGCGGTTTCTTTATTCGGACGCGTGACCGACTCGATCCGAACGAAGTCGGAATCAATCGATATGTTCCCATCTCGTTCTTTGATGGTATGGGGATCGAAATCGGCGGCTTGGGTGAGGGCGGCGGAATCGCGCCATCGAACTTCCAGGTCGGATTCGCGGGTCACGAATACGGTCATATCTGGGAGGGTTGGCCCGACCTGTATGACTATGACGTTCGTTTGCCGCCTCCGTTGAATATCGTGAATAACCCGGTTGGCGCGTGGTGCGTCATGGCCGGCGGCGGCTTGGTACACCCTGTGCCGATTCTCAAAGCGGACTCGGGCTGGATCAATCCCATCGATGTAACACGTGCGTTGAACCCGGGATTGCCGGGAACGATTCAACTGCGGCCGTGGGAATTCGATCGCAACCGTACGGTCTATCGCTTCAGCAATCCTCTGTTTGGCGGCGAAGAATACTGGTTCTGGGCCACGCACCCGACCGCGCAGACAGACGCTAACAAGCTGACTTTTGACCGGTTCCTGCCGGGCAATGGTCTCATGATCATGCGAACAGATCGCGGATCGAACAATGAAGGATTGCCGCCGCAGCAGCGCATCGCGGACGGGCGCTTCACCTATCAGATT
>JBFWWY010000092.1:0-8999 GCA_050245935.1 Phycisphaerae bacterium
AGTGTCCGCTCATGACCCGCTTCGCGCAACCGGCGACGAAAGACCACCATGGACGTCTCGTCCGGCGTCGCTTCCGTCAGGCCGAGGCCGACGAATTTGCGGAAACTGATGCGGTCGCGAAGCTGCTCTTCGAGCTGCGGGTCGGAGAGGTTGAACCACTTCTGCAACAGCAGGCATTTGACGTACAGCTTCACCGGCCAGTGCGGACGACCCGCACTCGATTTACGCGCGGGAAACACGTCGGCAACGCTGTTGCTGAGCGCGTCCCACGGGATCATCCGCTCGCATTTGTCGAGAAAAGCCATCGTCCGCGGGCCGCCAAGATCCAGCGCCGCCGCATCCAGAAACGTAGGTTCGTGTGCTTTGCGTTCCATGAACGACAGTATGACGCGAAATCATTTCAGCGGGAGAAGCTAGTCGGGTTTTTCAGAGGGCCCATTTGACACAGCCACCGGGCAAGAGACGCGGATCAATTTCCGCCCGCCTCCTTATTGCGTCTTCTTCAAAATCCAATCGGACATGAACTTCAGCACGTCGGCATTGATCGTCTCGTCGATCTCCGCATATTCCGCGATGTGCCCCGTGGAAGCGGTCTGGAACAAGTGATTCAAGCCGGTGAATTCCCGGATCGTAATGTCCGTGTTGCCGCCGGCCTGCAGCGCTTTGTCGATCTCCGGCAGATTCTGGCTCGGCGGAACCTGCAGGTCTTTCTCGCCGTTGATCGCGAGTACCGGGCAGCGAACCTGCCGCAGAAACTCGCGGGGGTCGGTGCGGACAAAGTAGCGCATCCACGGACTCTCCACCGCGTTGAGTTTTTGCGTGACAAAAGTGTCCACGTCACCGACGGCTTGCTTCTGCGCCGGTGTCAACCGCTCGTAACTTTTTCGCAGTACCTGGTCAGCACGATGTTGTGCTTCCGACAGATCGTCGTCGTCGGCGCGGGCATACTTCAACAATTCATCCTGCAGAGCCCGCTCCGAATCGATCACGGCCTGATCTTCCCCGCCGGCCTCGAGAATGAGCTTCAGTTGTTCGCGAAGAATTTCCTCACCGGTTACGCCGGGCCCCGCCATCAGCACAACAAACGCAACGTCGCGATTCTTCGCGGCGACGATCGGCGCAATGAGGCCGCCTTCGCTGTGGCCGATGAGACCGACTCTTGTTTTGTCGATGCGTGGCTGCTGTTGCAGGAATTTGACGCCCGCTGCGACGTCTGTCGCGAAATCGGCACTCGTCGCGGTTTTGACTTCGCCGGTCGACCCGCCGACGCCGCGATCATCGACGCGCAGCACAGCGATCCCCTGGCGCGTCAGGTGGTCGGCGAGAACGAGAAAGGGCTTGTGGCCCATGATGGACTCGTCGCGATCCTGCTGGCCGGACCCGGTGATCAGGAGGGCGGCAGGAAAGGGGCCGTTGCCGGGCGGAAGCGTCAGCGTGCCCGCGAGATGCGAATCGGCGTCCTTGTTGTCATATTCCACTTCAATTTCTTCGTATGGATAAGGCTTTGTCGGGTTCTGGGGGCGTTTGCGCTCTTCCACCTGCTCGACAGGTTTCAGCGACAGCGGCAGAGAAACGCCTCCCTGCGTCCAGGTTCCTGCGAATTCCGTGCGATCGCTGTTGAGAGTTCCTTCATACGAACCGTGAATCACGGCGACCGAGAGACTCAGCTTTCCGTCCGCGAACTCGGTCTTGCTGACGGGAATTCCCTTCGCGCCCTGGTCGGGACTGTCGAGAGTCGTCGTGTAGGAGCCGTCCTCATTCCTGCTGATATGAAAAACGATACGCAGTTTTGCGGGACCGGCATCGAGCACACCTTGCCAGATGCCCGAGATGCTGGCATCGGCGTTCACCGACGGAGAGGCGGATTGCGCGTTGGCGAACCCCGCATGGATCGCGAGTGCAACGAGCGGCAGCATGAAGAAGCGACGATTTTTCATCAGTACTCCCCGGCTTCGGAGGTTATGGAGACGATTGGCGACATTTGAACCAGCTAGCATAGCCCGATCGGGATCAAGTTTGGAGATGCGTCGCAAAAGCCGATGTGTCGCGACAGAATCAGACAGAAAAATGAGGGTCGGCGCGGGTCAGGAGACGGTGGGGCAAGGCAGCAGCGGAAGCGAATCCGTGAACTGCGCGAGCAGCGTGTTCTGCCGCTTGTGATATCCCAGGGAAGCGAGCGGATAGACCCGAGCGCCAACCTGTCTGACCATCCGCGTGCCCCAGCGTTTCCACCCTTTGCGCTCGTTTTCGAGCACGCGTTCGGCATTGGCGCTGATGACCGCCCAGATATCCTCGTTCAGCGATTCCGGCGTCCCGAACTGTCCGCACATTTCCGCTTGCCCCGCGCGAATGGCCGATATCACATCTGCGCGCGTGCGGCCGCGTGTACGCGTGTAGGTCATGCCCATGCGCGTGGTGTGGGAGTCACTGCCGGCGACGAGAACTTTGTTGAGCCCGCGCGTGGCCCGCCACGCAAAGGCATTGTGAACGTAACTGCGGGTGCCGTTGAGCCCTTCAAAGACGTCGAAGAGCTCCAGAATTTTTTCAATTTGCCAGCGTTTCAGCACCCGATGTTGCTGTGTCCAGGTGAGGTGATTCATGACGAATAGCTTGTCGATCTCGCGCAAATACGCGACGACATCGTACAAGTTGCCGCGAAGCCGCTGCAATTCGCGATGCTGCGCCTCATCATGGTCGAAGACGTTCACATGAATGACGGTGCGATCTTCCGGAAACGCGACCGAAACTTCCTCGCCGACAATAAAGTCATCGAGCGGTCCGCATTCGTCGAGCAGCGCTTTGCAGCCGTCGATCGTGTCGTGATCCGTAATGGTGACAAAATGCATACCCCGGCGCTTCGCGAGCCGATACGCTTCGATCGGCGTCGAAACCGGGTGGAATACGATTCCGGGCAGGAAGCGGATTCGTTCGTCTGAGAAGGTGCTGTGACAATGCAGGTCAATGCGACAAACATCGTCAGACGACCCCAAGTCCGTGGTGGAGGAACTCCGCCGGGAATCGAACGGCTGGCAAAGAATCTCGTTACGCTCCGGGTCCATCATCGTGTGTAGATTACCCGCGTTTTCCTCAATTTTCGTTAACGGAGACGGAATCTTTTGCAAAACTTTCCCCGAAAATCGACGGTGGCGCCTCAGGAACGCGATTCTTGCCCTTCCGACTCGGCGTCACGGGCCGCGCAAAGCTGCTCGTAGATCGCGCTGTAGGTCTTGAAACGCATCGCGTACTCAAGCCGGGCAGAATCATCGGGTGCATGGTCCGGGTGCCACTTCTTCGCCAAAACCCGCCAGGCGCGCGTAATTTCTTCCCGCGAAGCGCCTTTTTCCAGTCCGAACACGGCGAGCGCCTCGTCCACCTTCAGATCTCGAACCCCGCGGTCGAGTTTCTCCTGGACCACCTCTTCTTTTATCGACCGTGATACGGCGCGAACCCAATTCCAGTCCCACAAATCCGGCGTCACGGCACCAAGCGTTCCACCGACGACGGTAAACGCGCGGGTGAAGGGCCGTCCGCGCAGACCGAGAACCTTATCAACGGTCATACCTGCCGCGGCTGCAACCTGCGCGCCGCGAACGGCGAACTTGCGACGACCCAGCGGATCGCTGGACGCGATGAGCGGAAAAATGTCTTTTCGCCATACGCGATTGAGAAATTCTCTGTACGCCGCTTCGTGATCTTTCATCTTTATCGCTGCCGGTCATCATCCTTTACACGCATTCGCACGAATGCGGTTGTCGGATATTATTCGGTCGCAAAGCGCTTTGCGAATGAAAGCGAAATGAGTTCGACCATGAAGGAGCATTCCGGGAAGTCCCGCACGATGCGATCCTGCCCCCGATTTTTGGGGTGCTGGGGTGATGATGTCCGCTGACCTGATGGCCGCGATTTCCAACATTCAACTTGCCTACATCGCTCCCGTGATGGCGGCGTTGGTTTTTGTCGCCGCCGGCGTCGCGCTGCCGCGTCGCGTCCAGTCGTACGCATTTTCATTTGGTTTGCTCCTCATTGCGGTCTTTCACTTTGCGACGGAAGCCGCGAATCTGGCGGGTTGGCGATATTGGGCTATGGCCGTCGGCCTTTTCTTCCTGTTTAGCTCGATTGCGCGAAGCTGGTCAACGGACATCGCGCTCGCGGGCGCGATGCTTGGTGCAACGATCGGAGTCGTACAGGTTCTGGAGGGTTCGCTGCTACAGGAGACCGCTGCGCGCAGCGTCTTCCCGCTCACCTTGATCGGTGCCGCGCTTGCCGCCGTGTTCGTGCTTTCCCCGACAATTCAGCATTGGCGATTTCGTTGTCGCATCTGGCTGCGCGAGCCGGAACGGCTGCTGGAGCCGCCGCCACGTGGTGAGTATTCGGACGCAACAGCGATGGTCCTTGTCGTTGCAGTCCTGTTCATCGCCGCATTGTTGCCTTCGCGATGGAACGCTGTCGCATTGGGAATCGGAGCACTCGCGGCAGGCGGGGTGGCGCACCGGTCGCGCTGGCAATTCGCGGACTTGATGTCGGTGGGTCTTGGCGGTGGCGCTTTCTTTTTTCTCGCACGTGATTGGCTCACGATGCCGCAGTGGAACGTCGTTATCGGCTTCACGTGGGCGGCGATCTTTCTGCTTTGGCTTGCGCAGTTCTGGCACCAACAGTTACGGGATCACGTCCCCTGGACGACGAGTGGTCGCTTGATCCGCCCGGCTCGGAACATCGCGATTTTTCTCACTTTCCTGTTGCCAGCGGTCGTGTACGGACCCTTTCTGCGACTCGGCAGGGTTGAGGTGCCCGGCATGTCGTGGGGTGCGGTGATTTTCGGACTTTCGTGTTTCGCCCTACTCCGTCTTTTCGCGCGCGACATTCGCGATCACGCGAGTGCCGTCGCGGTTTGGTGTGCCGGCTTCGTTGCACTTTCGATGGGATTTCCGCTCGCCACGATTTTGGTTCGCTGGTTTCCCGGCGCGCCGCTTCCGCCGGGAATTGCCGGTGCTTTGCTGATCCTTGTGTTGTCACTGCCGAAAGTATCGCGGAACGATGATGCGCGCGTGGTGACGAACGCCCTGGCGTTTTGCCTGCTGCCGGCATGTCTGGTTGTTTCGCTGCTTTCCGCTTCGGTCGAAACCGGGACGGGTGTTCTGTTTGGGCTTTGCGGGGTTCTCACACTGATTGCTTTCGGTGTACGCTCTACGCGAATGAAACCGGCGTCGGTCGCGTTGTAAACGGATTTCACGCGGACAACGTCCTGACTTGCGGGGATACTCCTTGGCCGATCGAAAGCAAAAAGGCAGCGAAGCGCTGGGACAGGCGCAGGCGCTATTCGCACAGCGAAACTATCTTGAGTGCGTGTCGCTGCTGGAAGAAGCACTCGCAGCAAATATCTTCGATCCGCAAACCATTGCGGCCGCGCGCGATCTTCGTTTTCGAGCGGACGGTCAGGCGCAGTTGCAGGAGATGGTTCGGGATGCGTTGCGCATCGTCGCGGACGCATGGGAACGTGCCGAGAGTGCGAAGATGCTGGCGGAACTGGCGCGCATCCCGATGGATTATCCCGAGCCGGAAGTTCGCACGCGACGCGATGCGCTCGCGCGCGATCTCGAACGACTCCGCGTGGCGCGCGGCCGGCTCGCTGCGTCACGAAGTCTCCTTCAACATAATGAAATTGAAGCTGCGCATCGTGAATTGACGAAGGCGCTCCATTGTGAACCGTTGCCGCGCGCAGTGAAGGCGGAGCTCGACGACCTCGGTGCAAATCTCGAACAACGCATAGAGCAGCAACGTCGCGAAGAACTGGAAGCGGTTCACACCGCACTCGCGGTGGCCCACGCCGCATTGGAATCGGCGGATACGGAAGGTTGTCTCCGCTCCCTGAATGATCCGGCGCTCGCACGCCCGGGGATTCCGGAAACAACGCGCGCGGATATGCGGGCCTTGCGGGAGCGGGCAAAGCGCGCCGCTGCGCTCGAACAGCGATTGCGCGTCGCGCAGGATCTGCTGGAGGCGGGACGTCACGACGACGCGCTGGCGGCGCTGAAATCGGAAACGACCGAAGATCTCCCGCGCTGTTTCGAGGAACAATACGCGCACTTGCGCGAATCGATTCAGCACGCGCGCAGCGCGTACGTTGAAGCGTTTCGCGCCGAAATGCGCGGAAAACTCGACGATGTGGACAAAGCACTTGAGCATGAAACGGACTCCGATTTTCGCGCGATACTCGCATCCGTCGAGCGATCACCGTACGCCGACGAAGTGTTGTTGGGGCGGTCGCGGGCGTTGACGGACGAAATCGAGCAACGGCCGCGTATTCGGGAATTGCTGCGCGAGGCGCGGGATGCAACCGAAAAACGGCTCGGCGACGTTGAACTGTATCTGGAGCAACTGCCTGAGAACCTCCGAACCTGGGCCGCGAGCCAGCGCGTTGAAATTCTGGATCGCGTGGTTTCACGTCGGGAAGAGCTGCGCGCCGCGCTGGAAGCACGCGTCGCGCATGCCCTGGGCGAAGTGCCGGAAATGCTGGAGGAAGGGGACGTCGGAAACGCCCGGCGCAAGCTTCAGAGCGTGCTTTCAGATGTCACGGCCGGATCGGCACTTGCGAAACGACATGCGGAACTGCATGCGCGGCTGGCGGTTGTGGAACAGTGGCAGATTCGTCTTCAACGGCTGGTTGCGGCGCTGGATGAGGGCGAATATCAGGCCGTGCGGGTGAAGTGCGACGAGTATGCAGGCATCGCGGATGTTCCCGCGTTTGCGGCGCGCGGGCTGGCGCAATGCAGCGAAGAGTCCGTCCGTCGCATCGACGCGCGACGAAGCGCAATTTCGCGACAACTATCTCTGCTTCAGGCCCAGGTCGAACTCCGCGGACGTCGAATACGCAATCTGGATGAGCGACTCAATCATCTTACAGCGGATCGGTATGCAACCGCTGAGCATCGGCGCAGTGCCGACGCGATCCGGAAAACATTCCGCGCATTGCCGGATTCGTCGCCGGTGGGCAACAGCGGCTCGGGCCGCGCCACCGCGTTTGTCGGCCTTGCGATTGCGGCAACCACGCTGGCATTTCTGGTTCCTGCCTTTCTCTGGAAACGCAATCCGATCGCGCGTGAGACGCCTCAACTTGTCGACGGCGACCGCGTCGCGCCGACAGTATCGCGCTCGACGCCGGCGGAGGTGGAACCGTCGGAGCAACTGCAACCGCCGCCGGAATCGGTCGCGGTGGAGAGCAATCGCTCGGTGGAACCCAGCATTTCCGCCTATCTTGAGCAGGCACGGATGCGGCTCTCCTCACAGGTGCTGGACGCTCATCCGACGGCCGTTTCCGCTCCGCCCGCTTTTCGCTTTGCGCCCGCCAACGCACTTCCGACCGTGCTGATCGCAGACATCGCGAGCGGCGAAGAAGTCGAGTTGCTCCAGGTCGAAACCGAAGCTGATCTGCGCGCGTTGCAATACGACTCGGACTGGGAATCGCGCTTGTTTGGTGAATTCGCGGCTGCTCAACCCGACGCGATGGATGCAGGCGAGGCGTCGTCGTCCATCAATTCCGAACGATCTGTCGCGGATCTCAACGTACTTCGACAACAAGTCCCGCAATTGACGTTTTCGCTTGTGCGCGGCGAACCCGCTGACACCGTCCACGCGCGTCACGGTCGCATTGCACTCGTGCCTTTCGAATTGATGAAAGACGGTCCCGAGACTTCCGCCGAAGCTGTTGCGCGCTGGTTTGAGACGCAGATGGAAGTAGTCGGGGCGCTGCAGGGGGAAATTCCCATTCGCGGCATCGATCCGAAAATTGACGACATGCTGGAAATCGTGGACCAGGAATTCGAGTTGCGCGATTTTGATGGTCAGCAGATGGAGGTGACCGCGCGAGTTCGCATACCGCTGGACGAACGCCCCGGCACGGGTTTCGCAGTCGCGGGAACGGTCTCGGCGGAGGGCGGCATGCTGCAAGCCGATCCAATTAGTCGTGATGCGTTTGCCGGCTATGTCGAAGAACTGCGGCGCTATCGCGCGGATCAGACGCCGGCCTTGCTGGCGCAGGCGCTGGGGCTTCCGCCTTATATCGAAGCTGCGATCGGGTCTTCGTATGCCGGTGGTGCTTCGCTTCCAATCGAGATTCTGCTGGGGAATGTACCGCTCGCGCGGATTTCCGCCGACTGGAATCCGGACTCGTTTGCGTTCGGCGTCGATCTCGATGCGGCACGTATCGCGTGGGCGGACGGAGTTTCCAATCTCCTTTCATCCAAAGAAGGCGCTGCCTATACGACGTTGCGACAGTCGTGCATGCCCGCCTTGCGGGACTACATCGAATCGGGTGAAGCCCGCATGATCAACCTGGATGGTTTCGACGTGAAATTGCTGGAATTCGAGGCAGCAAATCTGGCGTCGCCGCTTCGCGTGCCGGCACACATCGAGTTGAGCGGGGGTGACGAGAGAATTGGAGCTGTTCCCGTTCGCGCCGTCGCCGTTCTTACGGACGACGGGTTTGTATGGAATGAGTTTCATATCGAGCCTCGGGATATCGTACGCCTTCGAGTACGGAACGAAATCGCGAGCGCTGAACAGAAATCGCAACCGGAGATCACGGCTGTGGCCGATGCGGTCGCGCGGGAGGTGGCTGACACGCGGGTGCCGGAGGGGAGCGTAGAACCGACATTGGCGAAAAGTGATCCAGGCGCTGTATCGGAGCCTGCACTTGCCGACGAGGAACCGCAGCCTTCTCGAACCGACGAAAATACTGAAACGGCGGTCGAAGTTTCGGATGCAGACATCCGCGACGTCTCGCCGGCCAATGGACGAGAGGGCGCCAGCGAGTCTTCGGTCGACGAGATGGATCCACGTGTCAAGCGTTATATGGAGCGCAGTGCGGCGAAGGTGGCGGCAGCGGGCACGGCGCTTGAAATCGCTCCAGCATCGGCGCTGGAGGGGGAACCTGCGTTGGTGGCGGTGTCCCGAGCGTGGGATGCATTTCTGACGGCGGGCGGTGGTCAGATTCGCCCGGATAT
>JBFWWY010000093.1:0-8963 GCA_050245935.1 Phycisphaerae bacterium
GCTCATTACGCGCAATCTCGCGAAGCGCCTTGGGGATGGCGCGGTGCAGGCCATTCAATCCCTTGAAAAGCTTTACCCGAAGAAAGAGCCCTATTTCTTGAAAGACCTTTTGGTCAAGAAAACGGTTCCCGAGCAAGGTCTCGTGTACCGCAATCAAGATCAACTGGCGCGAAACCGGCGTCTCCATCGGATGCTGTGGGCCAGCTCGGCGGTGTTGGGCGTCGCGTCCATATTCGGCTTGTGGTGGGCCACAGGCGCCATCAAGAAGGCCGTGAAAGACCCGACCGAGCGAGCAATCACAAGCCGCAACCACAACGAACTCGACGCGAAAAAAGCGCTGAATATTGCGGGAATGATCGAGGATGACGTCGCAGGCTTTGAAAAGGTGCGCTGGGCGACGAACCTGCTCACATTCGGTACCGGCAATCCCGGCGCCGACATGCTGACAATTCGGAACGGCCTCGTGCGCTGGCGAATTCTACCGACGCTGGGCGATCAATTGGAAAAAGCGTTTCGGGCCCAAGCCGCGTCATCATCGACGAAACCTCCGGCAGACGAAGCGCTAGCGGTTGCGGCAACGGTTGCGAAGTGGCTCGTGAATTCGGAAAAGCCGATCGGAACCCCGTCGTGCATCACCGAATCTGACTTCCACACCATGGCGGCGTTTGCACCGTCCCCCGGCGGGGAAGGAAACTTCGGAGCATGGACCGTTCCAGGCCTCCGAAAGCTTGGCAAAGAGGCCGGCGGGCAATCCGGAAAAGTTGCCGCCGCCGAAGTCGATACAAAGCCGCAAGCCGCGGCTGAAAGCGCAGACGGAATTCCCGTTTCGCATGTCGTTGCCGCTTATTTTGCATCGCTGGATCGTGACGACGATGCGAACGCGGCGAGTGCGTTCCGGGAGAACGGTGACGCGCTGTTTCGTGCGGCATTGGAGCATTTGAGCAGCCATTTCGGTCCCTATGCGAAACTTGAAGTTACCGATGACGACGCGCTGGACGAAGATCTTGGAAATCTGCTGACGATTGCGCGTGCTGCGGGCAAAGTCGACCAGAGTTACAAGAGCGTTTTGTCGCTCGACTCCCCTCAGGAGAACGACGCAGCAGATTCCACCACGGTGGACTTCAACACGTTCATCGCGCGAAAAAAGCAGTTTGATGAAGAACTGGGCGCGTTGGAACGCCGCCTTTCGATTGTGGACGCCGAAGACGCCGATCGGCTCTGGGCCCTGCTTGGCGATTACCGCGCCGCACGCTGGGCGCAAGTGGATAAGCAGATCACATCGGCGCTTGCTGAATGCCCGGGATCCGAGGCGCGACGGAACGATATTCTCGCAGCGGTGGATCGCGCCGCCTCCGCACTTGATCAGGATTTCTGGGCCGCGCTCAGTGCCCTCGGCCTAACGAAAGACCCGGCGTTTCCACAACTGCCACCGGACGAAGCGGGACGGTACGTCTCCATCTTTTCAGTCGAAGGCGGCATAGCGGCGAATTTCGCCGACTTGTCAGAAGGCTACCCGCACCTGCTTCAGAAAAACGACCGGCGTCTGGCAATCAAAAGTGATGCGCTAGCGGTCCAGAGCGTACTAGCCGAATATGCAAAATTCGGCAACGCCGCCGCGGGAGGCAGCTTCGACCTTGCGGGCTGGGTCGACGTGTTGGCACAGCATGGACAGATGAATCCGAGCGATATGCTGGCACAGCTCGACCAGAATGAGTCTCTGCTCAAGGGTGTCAAGCATGATCGCTGGAAGCGCACCGTCCTGCGGGAGATCGGCAGCGATTTCGTCGGTGAAAGTCATCGCCGTCAGGGCACGGCTTATCTGGCTGCGCTCGAATCGGCATTGTCCCCGCTTGAAGATTCCAACAGCGGCTGGGGCATCGCAGCGTTGGTTCGCAATCACGACGATCTGCGACAGTCGAGCTTTTTTATCCCGCTCGGTTCGCCCACTCAGAGTGCAACGTCGATCCCGTTCATGGCGACGAACGACTGTCTGATCGCAACCAGCAAATTGGCGCGAGACCTGACAGAGCAGGCCGGCCGCGTAAGCACCAATGAGCATAGTCTGGCCGCGGGCCGCCCTGCGCAGCTTGAAGCGAAAATCGCCGCGGCGTGGCGGGCCTACACGCAACGGTATATGCAGGAATGGAAATCAGCGGCGGCCAAATTTGCTGTGGAGATGCCGGCGAATCAGTGGCGCGACGCCGTGGCGACGGTCAAGTCCAATGAGATTCGCGCAAAGCTGCTCAATGGTATCAGCGATTTGAGTAAGAACGTGATTTTCGCCGGTTTGGCATTCGCGGGCACGCAGATTGTCGAAGACATTCCCTCCGTGGCCATGCGAACCGACGTCAATCAGGCGTTCCAGAACGCATTCCAAACGTCGCGCCCGCTCCCACAGCATTATGCCGCGACCATGGCAGGCGGACTCAATCCGCTCGAAGGTGCCTTTAAAGAGGCATGGGGAAGACTTGCACGAGATGTGGACGATGCGGATGCAGTCCTCCACAAAGGTCGCGACAGCGCAACGCTCGATTCGCTTTTTGAGCAGGTTCGTGCCATCGAGCCGCAAATCGGCCCGATCAAACTTGCCGCCGACCTGGAGCGATCGCTCTGCGAATTGTTGGCTGCGCAATGTGCTGCGAAGTTGGGAAATACGATTTCCGCGAACATGTCCTGCGAAGCAATTCTGGATCTTTGCGACGGCAATAAGCTACGCGAGTCGGAATCGCTTCTGAATCTGATCCGCAAGTGTGCGGGAACCGCCGGTACGGACATGCGTTTCGATCTCATCAATGAGTTATGCGGGCTCTTGCAGCAACGCAATCGTCTCGACTCGATACGCGTGCGGATTGTCGGGAATCCGTTCGGCGACAGCAAAATCGACTACGGCGCACAGCACTTTTTTCAGACCGCGATCGTCAGTTGCGGCGGACAGCAAGTCGAATACGTGAAAGATGGAGAGTACGCAGTCCGCGGCGACTGGGAGATTCCCGCGACGCTACGAGATTTGCCGTCGCTCAAGATCGAATTCCGCGGGTTAAAGCCGGGTGCCGGATTCAAGCAGCAGGTTCCGACGATTTATCCGTTCGAAGGGAAGCCGTTCCGCGTCGAACTCGCGTCGCGGGGAATCAGCAATGCCCCGACGGAGTTTCGATTTTCGGGAACCGATTCGACCGGCGTCAAGAGACATATGGTTTTCGGGTACCAGGTCGAACTTACGGGCGACGCAAGTCTATTGCAACAGATCGATGCCAAGCTTCGCGCGCTGGGGTGCCAATAACGCCCATTTGGGACACGAAATGAACGCATTTCGAAAAGTGTTCGGCCGCATGCGCGGGAGCGCCGGGAAATCCGCCGACCCCGATCCGCGCATTCGCTGGTTTGGCAAGGTCCCGGCCCGCGGAGACTACGTCGCACCCGCCGAACGTCCGCGCTGGGCACAGGAATTCGCGGAATGGATGCTGGCCGGCTGGGAAGCGTGTCTGGTCGACAGCTATTCGCCGCCGGTAAAGCTGCATGAAGGGTTCGGGCTGGTGCGCATGCCCGATACGGAATCCACCGTCATCTTTGTTATTCGCGACATGGGTGGCGATCAGCGCGGACGGAGCTTTCCACTGGCGCTGTTCTGCGGCGTTCCCACCAAATCCTTGCCGGGACCGACTCCGCAGATCGTTCCGGGTCTTGCCCTCGTCATTCGTGAATTGATGCGACAGTTTGATGCCGTCGCCCGCGTCGTCGCCGCGAATGGGGTCCCGGGGGATTGCCTGCAGAACTCTGAGGTCAATCTCACGAACTTGCTGGGAACGGAGAACCCGGCACAGCCGCGCGTGGAGAACTCCGGCGATACGTTTCAAATGTGGTTCGAAGAAGCGATTACGGGCGCAGACCTCGACGCCGGCCAGTGGCAGGCCCGCGTTGAACAATGGGGTGCTCATCTGGCCGCCATGGCGGGCGGCGAATTTGAACCGACACTGGGATTTCCGTTGGCACGTACATTTTCCTGGGAGCAACAGGTTGTCGCCTGGCTGAGTTGGCTGAATGCGCGTCTGCCTTTGGCACCGCGCAATTTCCAGATGCTCGTCAGCAGCGATCCGGACCGGTGCCCGTATGCGTTGTCCATCGTGGGACGATTCCCCGTTGCCGATGACATGATGTTGCTGACGTCCCGCTATTCGGATGTCAAATATGTTGATCACGCCGCTTCCCAGCCTCCGGGAGAAGACAATCCAGTTGATTCAGAACGCGACAAATTCCGGACGGATGACGTGGCCTGGACAACATTTTTCATGCAGGAACGATCGGGCCCAGCGAGCTGAATTCTCATTGAACTTCCCTCATGAAAAGCAGGGTTCGCGATCGACTCCGGCAAGACATTCGCCCCCATCCGGTACGTTGACATTCCATTTTGATTGGCGGATACTTCGGCGCACCGAAACGATTCGCGAACAAATACGCGCCAATTGCGGCAAGACGGGCCCCCGGGCGCAACCTCTGCAGGACGCTGCAAACAAATCATGATGTCGGAGCGATCGATGAAACGACAGAATCGCAAGCGCGGTATGCGCAAACTCATTCCCTGGCTCGCGTATGGCATGCTGCTGCAGGTCGGCGCTTGTCCGCTCGCGTCGCAAGACCCCGACAATGCGCAACTGACCTCGGATTTCATTGGCATCGCGGCTGTTACCATCGGCAGCCTCGTCACGAACGCGATCAGTTTTTTCCTGGATAATGCCATCGTCCGCGCCATCGGATAACTTCGAGACACTCTTTTCCCGATACCGGCAGACTCGTCTCGGCGGGGAGCGGGGAGTTTCAGACAAATGAGGAACGATCCATGATTCAAAATCGTCGCTTCTTCTGGATGTCCGCCGCAACGATCGGGAGCGGCTGGCTGTTTGGCGGCTGTGTTTCTTCGCCGCAGTTCAGTGAGTTTATTCGCAGCCAGATCGTACTGGGCATTTCCAACACGCTGGGCCAGCTATCGACGCTCGCGGTGCAGGGCGCGCTTGGCGGCGCATGACATTTGTGACGTAGGTTCGCGGAACACGGATTCATTTCGCACACCAGAAGGTGGCACCATGCGCAACTCGCGTCGATTCGCCGTCTCACAAAGGAAATCGGCCTGCCTCGCTGCCGTCATTTCATTCTCGGCATTGATTGTCGGCAGCGCCGCCGCGCAGTCGGGCGCGAGCCCCATTCAGGAAATGACGCCCGTCGAATCACGCCCTGCAACCCCTGCAGGGCCGGACCGTGCGGATCCCGCAGTTCAGTCTGCCCCCTCCCAATCTCCGGATTCACAGCTTCAGATGGTTGAGCCTGTGGAGAACCGGCCCCTTGCCACGGAGTCGCCGTCTCCCGAGCCGACACCGGAGAATCCCGCATCCCGCGCGGCGTCCTCGGCTCCCCTTGATGTCGAATTCAAAGTCGCGCGCGCGACTCAACTCTACACCACCGGAAATGAAGAGGACGAACAGCAGGCCGAGGCGTTGTTCGAACAGGTATTAACCCAGGATCCCAACAACGCCGTCGCCTTGTACTATGTCGGTCTCATCAATCTGGAAACGGGCCTTCGCGCACGTCAGAGTGCACAGTCTGCCGCAGATCCCCTCGAACGGCCGGGGTTTGACCAAGTCGCACGACGGGCGTTTGAGCGGGCACAGGAAGCGCTCACTCGTTTGCTCCAACCGGAACTGTTCGGCGGCACGCCGGAGCGCCAGGCGCTACAACCGCTCGAAGCGGGACTCGACCTCAGCATCGCGTTGCTCGCGGATGCGGATGTCCAGACGCAGCGTGCGCGTACGGAAAAAGCGGTGGCGACACTTTCAAAATACTCCCAGGAGTTTCCGGAAGATCATCTCGGCTACTTCTTCCTCGGTGTTGCCACTTGGCGTCTGGCAACCATCGGCAAGGAAATGGGCCTTTCGCAGGAAGAAATTGCCCGTGCCCAGCGAACATCGGATGAGAGTTTTAACGAAGCGGGCAAGCGTGTTACCGTTGCGCGGCAAGCCGCACCGGACCTTGTCGAACTTCGCGCCGTCGAGATTTATATCGATTACTACCGGGGAATTGCAGCGCTGGAGAAAAGCGAATTTGATCGCGGGATCGAAATTCTGACACGCGTCAGCGACGACGCCGACGATAGTCGCGAGCTGATTCCGCTCAGTCTCGCCGCGAATCGATTGATCGAAGTGGCAGAGCGCGTAAAGACGCAGTCCGGGGGGCCCAAGCCGATCACGTTCTTCGAAGATCAACCGTACGGTCCGATCGAGTTCCGCGGCGAATTGCGGATGAACACCGGGTATGACTCCAATGTTCCCCTGCTCGGCGATGACACCGCACCGCCCATCCGCATTCCGAATCAAAGTGATATCTTCGGCGGCACAACGGCCGCGTTCGAACTCGCGCGCGTCTTCAATAAACAGCGTGACCCCGATTTTGACTTCGGCGAGTCGCTGCGACTCTCCATCGGCGGCGATACGACGCATCGCTGGCACTCGAGCATTCGCGAATTCGACATCAATCAGTATCGGGGACGCGTCGCCGCACAGTGGGAATTTACCAAGTACAACTTCGCGACGGTCGAATATCAATATTCGTACACACTACTGGGGCACGACCCTTTCATCGCGTCGCACGACGTGTTTTTCGGCTTGACGCATATCTGGGCAGATGTTGAACGTGCCAGTTACGGCACGCGGTCGATTGCTTACTACGCCTACAGTTGGCGGAATTATCTCGACCGGATCAATGCTGCGGTTCTTGATCGCGACGGTGCCTATCAGCTCATCGGACTTCGGCAAACGTTCGACGTCATTCGCGCTGATGACCTCTGGTCAGATTACTACGGTCGGCAGGATGACCCCGTCGAACGCGATTACTTCGCCAAGCGCTGGGTCAATGCGTGGCTCGGTTACGAATATCGGAACGAACGCACCCAAGGCACCGAATTCGACTTGTATTCACACGGACTGCGTGCCGGCATTTTTGTGCCATTGCCGTACCGGCTCGACTTCGAATATCAACTCGGCCTGTTGTGGGACAACTACAGCGGACAAAGTGTCTTTGATTACACGCGCGATGAGCGCTTTGACATGCGTCAGGAACACTTTTTCAGCTTGGCGTACACGATCGTCCCGATCAACACCAACCCCAAGCTCGAAACCCTGGAAGTCAAAGTGCGCGCGTTTGCGGAATTCGTCTTGCAGGATTCGAACGTTACCGATTCTCGAAGTCAGGACATATACTCCTATGATCGAGGCAATTACGGCATTGCCCTCGAAATCGGCTTCTAACATCACTGTACATCTGCTGAGTTTTGCGACGGAGAATCAGCATGGTCCGACTTCCCCTGCGTTTGGTTACTTTTCTATGCGGGGCGACGTGCTGTGTCGCCGCGGATTGGAATCTGTACGCCGCACAACCTGCTTCGCTGGCGGAACGATGGGGCGCGGAGATCGGCGCGCCGCTGCTCGACGGCGATTTTGAGCTGAACGCTGGAGAGCACGTCATCCTGATGGAGGACGCGGCGACGTCGTTGCTGCTTATTCGAGGCCCGGGAAAATTCACATTTCAGGACAATGGTCAAACCGTCGTTCTTGCGACGGGCACACTGATCTGGCAGGCCGGTGCCGCAATTCTCCCGGCCAATGCCGCCGAGAATACCGATCAGTTGTTTGAGTTGCGCAGCGCGGCGATCGAGAGCGGGCAGGAATGCAATCAATTCGACCCATTCGTTCTCGGGCCCGGCGTGCATTGGCTGGAATGTGACGGCTCGCGACGCTGCAAGGCCGCATTTCGGACGGCCGGCGCAAACCATCCGTGGCTGCTCCAGGACAGCAAACTCAGCAATGCGGAAAACACGTTGATAGCGCCGAATTCGGAAAGCGGATGTTATGAATCCACCGGTGTATCGGCCGCCGGCGAGCTCGCCGCCGCCGAAACCGAACTGCGCGACGCGATACGATCCGCCGGCATTTCGTCGGCGCGCGTGGAGCGGGACAAGTTGCAGCCGAAATTGGTCATCAATCTGCTGGCGATCGATCCCAAAGCGGAGGATCGCGTCGTCGCGAAGCGAATTTATGAGGCGGAGGAGTTGCGTATCGTCAGCGCCAGTCCGCAAGCCACCGCCACACAGACGCCGCAGACGGGTGCCAACACGGGAGTCAATCTCCCGGCAAATTCCCCGTTCAATACGTTTACGTTTCCGTCCATTGTATCGCCCGCCGGTCTCGCGATCGGGAGTGCCGATCAGGCATCGATCCTTCAGCGTGACGCCAACCGTCGCACTGATTTTCTGCAGGGCCAGGGTCTCGGCACCGGCGGACTTTTTACGCTACGCGGGGGCCGATTCGTGCCGGTGGGGATTCCGATTATTGGTCCCGGCGGCCTGATCTCGCAGTTGCCCGGTAACTAGCATGTTCGGCAGGAGAGAGTGATGTTTCGATCGCTCCATACTTTCAAGGTTGTCGGACTCGGAATCACAATCTGCTTTCTGACGACTTCCACCGGAACCGGATGCACATCAACGAAAAAGCAGCAGAATACACCCACGCAGCAGCCGACCACCGCGCCGGCTGATGGCTCCGCGCTCAATGTCATGGCCGAAGACGACACGCGGCATGTTGAAATGAAGCTGGAACAGCAGGCAGAAAGCCAACCGGAGCCGGCCCGCCCGACGCGAATCGATTATCGACGCGGACGCGGCGTCGTCGATCAGCCGCAGATGAATCGCCCGTAAATGTGCCGCGACACCATTCGTGACGCAATTCACATTCCCGCTACGATGTCCAGAGAATGAAGATTCTCCGACTCTTACTTTGCTGCTGCGCAGCGATCACCGGCTTCGCGATGCGCGCCGGCGCGCAGGACGGACCCCGATGCGAAGGTACTCTTCCGCCGGCTGAACGGTCCGTCTATGACGCTGAAGTGTCGGAAATTGAGAGCCTTTTGCAGGAAATTGCGCC
>JBFWWY010000094.1:0-8960 GCA_050245935.1 Phycisphaerae bacterium
GATTCGCCAGGCGCTGCAACTTCAGAAAACGCTGACACCGGATGGTTCCAGCGAGCTGGGCGACCTCGTCAATCACCACGGCGCGATGCTTTTCGCGCTGGGCCGGTTCGACGAGGCGGTTGTCCTGTTCAACGAAGCACTCGCGCTGCACAAGAAGTTCTCGCCTGATGATGCGAGCAAAATATCGTGGGACCTGAGCAATCTCGGCGGCGCACTGATGACGCTCCGCAAACTGGACGAGGCCGAGCCGCTCATCCGCGAATCGCTTCGCCTCCGCGAGGGCATTACAAACGCCGACGCGCGCGAACGCGTCTCCGTCGCCACCGACCTGAACAAGCTCGCGGGCATCATGTATCTCCGCCGGAACTTTGCCGAAGGAGCGCAGCGTGCATCGCAGGCGGTGAAGATTTTCGAGGAGAACTTCGCCAAGGCACCGGACCCGAATTACCCGAATTGTTTGAATACCTACGCGAACTGCGAATTGGAACTGGGAAATAAAGAGCGCGCGGGCCAGCTCTTCCAGCAATCGCTCGATGTCATCGAAAAGCTGCGCGGCCCGGAGCATCCGGAAACCGCCAACGCGATTCTCGGCAACGCCCAGTTTGAGCGCATCCACGGCGACGCGCAACGGGCGGAATCGCTCTACCGCCGCGCGCTGGAGATTCGCCGGAAGGCGTCACCGCCGAACAGCCCGACATTGGGGCAGGCGCTCTCGGGATTGGGTGCAACACTTGTGAAACAGGGGCGCGCCGCGGAAGCGGAACCTTACTTGAAGGAAGTCTACGAGCTGCGCACGCGCACCGAGCCGGACGCACCGACCACCGCGATTACGCTCGGTCACTACGCGGAATGTCTTATGGCTCTCGGCCGCGATGCCGAAGCCGAACAAATGCTACGCCGTGCCCACGAGATCAACATCAAAACCCGCGGTTCCGCCGAAGCGGAAAAAATGCACGCCGCGCTCGAACTGATCGAATACTACGATCGCACAAACCAGCCCGAGAAAAGTGCCGCGTTGCAAACAGCCAGTGCATCCGCACCTGCGCCGAAATGAATGTTGGTATCGGCGTCTCGCCCATTCGCACAGATTGTCAATTCATTCCGCGACGTCAAAACACTCAAAAGCTACTTGCACACAAAGTAAAAAATGAATTTCCTTCTCTTCTCCGTGTCTCCGTGCCTCCGGGGTTGCCTTCCTCAGCCCTCCCGCGGCGGATACCCCTTCGGCCGTGCGCCTTCGCTCTTCAAATACAGGAAATGTCCCGCCGCATCGGTCAGCGGCATCGGATGCGGCAACGCGAACAACTCGCCGAACTGAAAACCCGCACGACCGCCTTCCGCGGCATCGACCGCGTTGATGCGATGAATGACGCCCGCCAACCGCGCCTCGTCAAACTGCGACGCATAGCATGAAATCGCCGCGATCTTCTGTTCCTGCACGTCGCTCGTGTCCATCACAAACGTCGACGCGAAGTGCCCCGTCTCCGCCTGAATCGTGCTCGGCCGCCACCACAGCCAGTCAATCTTGTGCGGCTCCGTGTTGTCGAACCGCTCGTCCCATTTGGTAAGCTGCGAGTAAAACCGCGACGCTTCCAGAATGAGCTGCCCCTGATAATGGTCTGGCGATGCCGCCGGCGTGCGGCCCCACATGCCGACGATAATCCGCGGCTTGTGCCGCCGAAACCGAGTCGCGACCGCGTACCGTGCCGTCGGCCCGTCCATCAACTCGCGATTCGGCAACCCGATCACTTCAACATGCTGCACGCCCAGAATCTCCGCCGCAGCGTGCAATTCCTTCGTCCGCGTCTCCACCGACCCGCGCGGCGTCGGCTCCCCGATCGTCATGTGACACATGCCGACGCGATAACCCTGCTTCACCAGCTTGGCGATCGTCCCGCCGCAAGTGATCTCCAGATCATCCGGATGCGGCATGGTGAAAATAACGTCGAGTTCGGGAAAAGCCATGAGATCATCCTGGAAAATAATTCATTCGAAACGCGTCAGTCCGTTGGGAGGGCGAGGCTCCTGCCGAGCCGTCGTGAGCAACGCGTCCATGACACAAACATCCGGAGCAATTCAGCAGCATTAGCAATTAATGACCATCCCACAGCATGATCATGGCCTTCTACCGCACCTACTAGGTTGTGCAACAACAAGCGATCATTTGATGCTACCTCATTAATCTTGGTTGCATCGCGTTTGAAGATTAAGAAGATGGAAGTTGCAAAAACGCGGATGATGGCGCTCACAACGGCTCGGCAGGAGCCTCGCCCTCCCGGATATTTTTGCAGCGCTCGCGACGCTGACAGCCATACCTTCCACCCCTTCACCTCAAGCGAAGCGCCCCCTCCACCCCTTCTTACAGCCCCTTCGCCGCCGCCAGCACCGCTTCATAATTGGGATGACTCGCAATCTCCGGCACATATTCCGCATAGCGAATCACGTCGTTTTGATCCACGACAAACACCGCGCGCGACTGCAGCCGCAAATCCGGAATCAGCGTGCCGTACTTCGTACCGAAATCGAGATCTTTGTGATCGCTCAGCGGCTTGACCTTCTCCGTGTCGATGCCTTCCGTGCTGCAGAACCGCGCCTGCGCCGGCGGCAGATCGCAGCTCACGGTAAACAGCTTCACGTTCGGCAGCGCCGTCGCTTCCTTCCAGAAACGCCGCGTCTGATCGGCGCATACCGGCGTATCCAGAGACGGCACCACACTGTAAATCCGCGCCTGCCCTTTGTGCTCGCTGAGTTTCATATCATCGACGAATCCTTTGCGGACCGTCGCGTCGGGCGCTTTGTCGCCGACCTTCAGTTCCGGCCCGGCCAGGTTGAACGGATTTCCTTTGAGCGTTGTCGTCCGCGCCATGCGTCAATCTCCTGATGAAAGTGTCAAGAAGTTCAGCACGAATTGTAACGCCCTGCGCCGCCGCCGTCCCCTCACCGCAAACCGTCTATTCTCATCAGTACTCGCCGCATGAATTATGGCACCGGTAAGAATACGCTTACATGATTCATGCGACGTCGGCAACGTCCGGAGTCCTGTTTGTTGTGGCACCGGCGTCCCGCCGGTGCGCGCAAGCCTGCGACGACGTGCGGACCAACTGAAATCAGGTAATGCGGTGTGAGGAAGTCATAAAACAGAACCCCGCGCGCCAAGCGGGGGGCCAAGAATATCGATAACGCTGTATTTACCAAAACTTGGATTCAGCGGCGAATATCCGCCTTATTCCCCCAGCGACTTGATCCGCTGCGTTCGGGACTTGATGGACTTGATGTGAATTCCAAACTTCTCGTTCACACGAACCGCATCGCCTCCACCGATCTGTTCGTTGCGAATCAGCAGTTCCATCGGAGCATCGACCGATTTCGCAAACTCGATAATCGAGCCGCTGGAGTAATTGCGAATTTTCGCGATCGGCAACCTGCGGTGGGCCAACTGAACGATGACAGGCACGCGCAGTCGCAACAATCGTTTGACGTTCGGATCCGCATTGCTGAAGTCCGGTAACGGCGCGATCGGAGCTGCACCGGCATCGCGCGCTATCCGGTCTGGACTGCCCTGATTCTCGGGGAATGACGTAGCCGCAGATGCGGGCGTGTACGCCGGAGCTTTGGCCGCTTCCGTCGCTTCATTCGCCTCCGCAAGCAGGGCGTTGATTTCTTCTTCGTTAATCTGCATCGAATTCCATGCCGAATCGCGCACATCCTGCGCGGCGCTATCCTTCGCACCCACACGCGGCGCGAGATCGTGGTCAGACGCCACTGTCACTATCGGCAGGCCACTCGACTTGCCACAGGATTCCAAGGTCTCGCATCGGACCGAATTCAATCTGTAATGTGTCGCTCCCATCGACGGTGCCAGCGATCGAGCATGAAGAGTGCCCACAAGCGGTGTCCGTGATCGGATTGCTGCGTTTGGTGCTGGTCGAGCAATTTTTGTCGCCAATTCTCCTCAAACAATTGCGCGCAGATGCCGTCCGATGAGAGGAGGGCGTCGCGCAGCGGTGCGCGCAATTCCGCGCGGAACCAGTCACCGACAGGAACGCCGAAGCCCATCTTCGGACGATTCAGAATCTCTTCCGGCAGCAGTTGCCGCGCCCACTCCTTGAGAATCCGCTTCCCGCCGCGCGAATCCACCTTCCACTGCGTCGGCAGGGACAGCGCGAACTCGACCAGATGGTGATCCAGGAACGGCGACCGACATTCCAGCCCGCACGCCATCGATGCGATATCCACCTTTGTCAGGAGATCACCGGGAAGATAACTCCGCAGGTCCGTATATGCGGCCGCCTTCGCCGCATCGCCATGTGCATCTGCTTCACGCCATAGAGATGCCACCCAACTCCACGGCTGATCGACGGGGCCGACGCGCGCCGCGATGTCAGCGCGATATCCCTCCCGCAGCATGGTCGGCGTAAAAACGCTCATCCAGTCGGCATATCGCCGGGCGGCGGGCAGGCCGAGCGCAATCAGAAACCGCCGCAGCCGATTCGCGCGGGTTTTCGGCTTGCTCGTTAGCAATCGCGGTGCGACTGCCGCCAGCGCGCGCCGAATCGTCGCCGGCACCACGTCGCCGCGCTGTGCGAGCAGGGCCGCGCGATAACGATCGTAACCACCAAAACACTCGTCACCGGCATCACCGGTCAGTGCGACTTTGACCGACGCCGCCGTCCAGCGTGAAAGCTGCAGCGTCGGAATCGCTGACGAATCCGCAAACGGTTCGTCGTAGTGCGTCGCGAGCGCGTCGAAGATATTCGGATCAGTCGGCTTGACGATGTGCTCGTGGTGCTCCGTCTGGAAGATTTCCGCAATGCGGCGCGCATACTGTGCTTCGTTGTAGCGTGGGTCGTTAAAGCCGATCGAGAACGTCCGCAGCGGCGCAACGCCGAGCTTATGCATCAGCGCGACGACAATCGAGGAATCGATCCCGCCGGAAAGAAACGCGCCGAGCGGCACATCCGCGATCAGCCGCTTCTGCACGCTGCGCGTGAGATGCTCATCGAGCGCGGTAAGCGCTTCTTCGTATGTTCCCGCGAACGGCGTCGGTCTCGGCACTTGCCAGAACGACTGGATTGTTGGCGTAGCGGCGGCATTCGCGGCGAATTGCAGCCAATGGCCACCGGGCAGCTTCTTGACGTTTTTGAAAATCGACTCCGGCGCAGGGACGTATTGCATAGTCAGATACGAGTTCAATGCCGCATAATCGATCGCGCGCTTTTGCTGCGTATACGCATGAATTGCCTTGACTTCGCTCGCGAAACAAAGGCAATGGTCATCGGTTGCGTAATACAGCGGCTTCTTCCCGAAGCGATCGCGCGCGAGCGTGAGCACTTTTTCACTGCAGTTCCAGATCGCGATCGCGAACATGCCTTCGAGGCGCGTGAAGCTATCCGTGCCCCACTCCTCGAACGCATGAACAATTACTTCGCTGTCGGATTGTGTGCGGAATTGGTGGCCCTGGGCGGCGAGTTCGCTTCGCAGTGTACGGTAATTGTAGATTTCGCCGTTGAACACGAGTTGCAGCGACCCGTCTTCGTTCGACATCGGCTGATCGCCGGTATTCAGATCGATGATCGCGAGGCGTCGAAACGCAAGGCCGCAATGGCCGCGCGTGTCGACGTAGAAGCCTTCCCCGTCGGGACCGCGATGCACGATCGCATCGGCCATCCGACGAAGCCCGTCGGCATCGATCGCTTGCATGCCTACAGGGTTACATACTCCGGCGATTCCACACATGGTCGCAGATTAGACTCGAAATCGTTGAAGTTTGCCCGATTCGCGCGATCGGGATCCTTGAAGGGAATTACGCGAACCAGAGCACGCAGGTTCGTGCACAACACAAGATGGCCCCAACCCTTTTCGCTGTCCGCACGCTATGTGCGCTGACACGCGGGGCAAATGTGTGTGCCACGCTGCGCCACGCGGAGCGCGACGATCGGCGTATCGCAGATTTTGCACGGCTGATCGGCGCGACCATACACCCGAAACGCATCTTGCATGGAGCCGCCGGGGTACACCCAGTCGATCGATGCGCCGTTGTTCCGGATGCCCGCTCGCAGGACTTCTCGAATTGCTGCGTGCAAGCGTGTCAATTCGTTCAACCCCAGCGTGTGCGCCGCGCGCAACGGATGAAGGCCGGCGGCAAATAACGCTTCATCGACGTAGATGTTGCCCAAGCCCGCGATCGTCCGCTGATCAAGCAGCGTCGGCTTCAAAGCGCGGCCCGTTTCAGCGAATGCGCTCTGAAGTGATCGAACGGTGAAGCCGCGCGAGAGCGGTTCGACGCCGAGCGGGCCGGTGATGTCGGCGATGGTTGACGCGTGACGGATGGTGCCGAATTTTCGCGCGTCGCAGAACAGCAGGCGATCACCGGAATCAAAGTCCCACCAGGCCCGTGCCCAGCGATTCGCCGTCCCGGGCGTGCGCCATTCAAAGCGTCCGCTCATTCGCAGATGTACGCCGAGGAACGTGTCGTCGTCGAGATGCCAGAGGATGTGCTTGCCGCGCCGCGTGAGTTTCTTCACGCGCCGGCCCACGATGCGGTCGCGCAGTCGCGCCGGTGCGGGCGTCGAGTTTTTCGCCCAGCGCGAGCGGTAATCGCGGATTTCGCGCCCTTCGATGCGCGGGCGGACAGACCGGATGACGGTTTCGACTTCGGGAAGTTCGGGCATCGCGAGATTGTATCTCGAATCCAGCGAATCGCGGGGTGCACTAAACGCAACGGCACGTTGCTGATGATTCCGAGAACTGAACTACATTCGTTTGAGGCCGGGTCGAACGGAGGTCGACTTCTTCGTCACTGCCGGTGCTTTCTTAATCGACACCTTCATGGGTTCGAACGGATACAGGCGTTCGTCGAACAGCAATGCCGCAATCTCTTCCAGCGGTTCGAGCAGTTCCGGCGTTCTTTCGCGCACCTGCGCCTGATCCGCCGCAAAGCGAAAATTCGCCGGCGTCAGCAGCATTGCGACGGGCTGGCGGTGACCGCTGTTTCGCGCAATCTTCTGCAAAATCGTCAACTGCTTTGCGCTCAGGCCGATCTGCGCCGCGGCGCGAGGCAGCGAATCATCCGCGGCCTCAACGTTTTCCAGCTTGCCGCCGCGAAAGGCGCGCGTCAGCAGGACCAGAATGCCGATGAGAATCAGGACACCGATGATGAGTTCGACAAGCCCGCCGTTCGCAGGGCTGGCTTCAAAATTCTCCCGTATGCCGCTGAAAATATCTTCGCGCGACGCGGCGAGCAGCGCGCTGAATGCGGTGGTTATTGTTCCCATCCTGCGCTCTCCTGCCCTTTGCCGAAGAATTCAACGTGTAGTACTTCCATCGCGGCGGCGCGGACGCCGGGCGCGCGATCATTCAGCAACGGTTGGATCTGCGCCACCAGGTGCGTTGCCAGGCCCGAAGCCTGCGCGAAACGAACCGCCATCATGCGTTCGCGGGCATCGGCGGCTTGCAATCGGCGTCCCACTTCATTGCCCCACATTTCGAGGTCCGCGGATACGATGCGTGCAGCGTCAAAGTCAGGATCCATGGCACCGCGCTGCAGCATCTGCCACATCGAAGATAGCTGATGCGCATTCGGCGGCGCATCGCAGAATCGTGCCATCCGCGTCCGCCGGTCGATGCTTTGTCGTTCCTGAGACTCGGTTTCCGCATGTGACAGCAAGCGTCCCTGGATGAGCCAGGAAGCAAAGTGGGCCATCGCGTCGTTGCCCGTCGCCGCAATACGTGCCAGCGCGCGCTCGGCCTCGCGCGAAGACAGCTCTGCGAGGGCCAGGATTGCGTCGGCGCGAATCGCTTCGGTCTTTGTCTCCGCGAGTTTCGCCAATAACTCGATTTTGTTACTTTCACGGTCGATCGCGCTGAGCGCGAGCCACTGGGGAATGCGATCCTGCTGCGCCGCCGAAAACCGATCCCAATTCGCCAGAAAAGCCTCGTACCACGCCGGCTTTCGAATCAGCGAGACAGCGTGCGCAATCTCCGGGCTTTGTAACAGCTCACTATGAATGAGAAGTGACTGGCATTCCTCGCGCGAAGCAAATTTTTCCAGTCGCGCTGACGCGATGCGTCGCCATTCGCGCCGTTCCAGGCACAGCAACAGAAAGCCGGTCAGATGCGGGCTGCGCCAATGCGCGAGTTGCTCGCGTGCGACGAATGCCGTGTGCGAGCGCGGTGCGTCGAGCGATTCCCAGATTTCCGCTTCGAAATAGCGTGCAAACCAGAGTGTGACTTCGAAGGCCTCCACCTGCAGGTGAAAGCTGAACTTCTGAAAAACCTGATGCATTACTTCGAGAAAGAGGTGCGTTTCCGGTTCGACCGTATCCGACCAGCGAACGCCGCGCAGCGGTGCAACGTGACGCTGGAGGAACGAGTCAGCCATGGCGCGCAAGGCACTGATGGCGAGTTTGCGCACCGTCTGCGACGAATCGCGCAGGGCGGCGGGGATCAGAAACGCCAGCTTCTCGGTCGGCTTCAAGTTGAGCACACGGAACGCGTTTTCCCGCGCTTCGGCCGCGTGCCACCGGGCCGCCGCCGCGATGCCGGCGCGCACCAGTTTGGTTTCCAGCAGCACGATGTCCTGCTGTTCGGCGCTGAGCCGGGAGAATTGCGAAATCAGCCCGGCCCAGGAAGCGTCGTTTTGTCGCGCGAGCAGAATGTCGACAATGCGCTGGAAATGCGCATCCTCCGCCAGCGGCAGCGCGGACGCGAGGATGCGTTCGGCGCTCGGCGTTGGTTCCTGTGCGAGCCAGGAATAGAGTTTGTCGACAGCGGGCATATTTTGTTACTCAGACAGCATCCGTTGATACGCTCGTTTCGATGCAGAAGCGATCGCTCGCACGCCACGCACACTGGCGGCAAGCCGCCAGTGGCACCCAACACCCTGCACCTAACTCCTGCCGGCACGCAACGACTTGCACCCGGCACCCGGCTCCCGGCGGAGTTCGCAATACCGGGAGCGA
>JBFWWY010000095.1:0-8954 GCA_050245935.1 Phycisphaerae bacterium
ATGCTCGAAGAAGTGGACCAGATGGTCAAAGAAGACCCGGAGAGCATCACAACGTTGTTTGAGCAGTGGATCGATCGCGGTGAGCGGGTAGGAGCATAACGAAGCGTCATGGCCAGATTTGCAAAATCCGGGGCAATCGACTCACTCGAAGGACTCAGCGGCGTGCGCAAGGCCGCAGTGCTGGTGCTGGCGTTGGATCAGGACGTGGCCGCCAGCTTGCTGAAAGGCCTGCCCAAAGAACGACTGGAGAACATTTCGCGTGAAATTGCAAGTATCGATTCGATTGCGCCAGCGGTGCGAACAAATGTCATCACCGAGTTTTACAAGCTGGTGTTGGCAAGACGTTACGCCGACAATGGCGGACTCGCGTTCGCGCGTACGTTGTTGAGTAAGACGCTGCCGGCCGACGAGGCGCGACGAATCATTTCGACGATCGAACATCAGGTGCATTCGCAGCCGTTCAGCTTCCTCCAGAAAGCGGAAAAAGAAAACCTCGTCACGTTTCTTGCCGAGGAACACCCACAGACCATCGCGCTGATTCTCTCGCATTTGCCGCCGACGATGTCGAGCGAGATCCTCGTCGGTCTGCCGCAGGAACGGCAGATCGATGTGATGATGCGGATTGCCCATATGGAGCAGACGAGCCCCGAAATCATTCAGGAAGTCGAGCGCGGACTGGAAAAGCGACTCGCCGGGTTGGTCTCCGAAACCTTCGAGCGAGTCGGCGGCGTCGACCATGTCGCCGAAATTCTCAACACCGCCGGCCGCGCCGCGGAACGCGCGATTCTCGACGGTCTGGAGACCGAAGATCCCGATCTGGTCGAAGACATTCGCCGCCTGATGTTCGTCTTTGAAGACATCATGCGCGTCAACGACAAGGGGATTCAGGCCGTGCTCAAGGAAGTCGAGAACGACGAGTTGGCGTTGGCCCTGCGAACCGCGAGCGACGAACTCAAGGAGAAGGTTTTCGGCAACATGTCGGAACGCGCGGCGTCGCTCATCAAGGAAGAAATGGAATTCATGGGTCCCGTGCGCGTCAGCGACGTCGAGACCGCGCAGCAGCGCATCGTCGACATCGTTCGTCGACTCGAAGACGCCGGCGAAGTCGTTGTCTCCGGTAAGGGCGGCGAGTCTGACCTGATCACGTAGCCTCTCGGTATTTTTTAGAGGGCGAGGCGCCCGCCGAGCCATGACACGCGAGCGGTTGCCCCCAGACGAACGCCGACGGTACGAACAGGTAGGGGTGTCCGCTTTGCGGACCGCTCTGATGCATTCGAAAAGCAGGAAACGATGTCGAGTCTGATCAAGAAAAACACGCCCGTCGTCGCGAGCCTCTACTCGCTCGCCGACGTCGTCGCCGAGGGTGACGCGATTCTTGAGCAGGCCCAGCAGCGTGCCCGCGACATCGAAACCGCTGCTCGCGCGAAAGCGGTTGCAGCCTCGACCACTCAGGCGCAAAACGGCTATCGCGCGGGCTTTCAGCGCGGATATCAGGAAGGTCTCGCCGCGCTTCGCGCCGAAAAATCCCAGGAAATCCGCGCCGAAGCAAAGTCCCGTATCGACGCCCTGACCGCCTCGGTCGAATCAATTATCGCAACTCTCGAGCGCGATCGACACGCACTCTACGCCGAAGCCGAAACCGGCATAATCGAACTATCGCTCGCGATTGCGGCACGCATCTGCAAAACGCAAGCCGCGCACGGCAGCGACGTGGCCCGAAACAATGCACGCGCGTTGCTGCAGCAGGCGCGCGGCACCGCGCCCATCGTCATCGAAACCAGTGCCGCCGATTTTGAAGCTCTGCAGGAACTGATTCCTGCGCTCGCCGCACGGGTGAACCCCAATGCCGACGTTCGGCTGTCTGCCGTTGACGCACTCCGACAGGGTGACATCCGACTTCGCCACGGACGCTGCGAGATTGACGCGACCATCGACGAGCAGCTTCGCCGCGTCGCGGCCGCGCTTCTGCCATCGTCGATCGTTGAGAATGACAGTGAGCATTCGTCATGACGGTACGCGCAACTTCTCATAGCAATACGCGCTGGTTCGAGCCGCTTGCTGAGGAGATTCATGACATCGTTGCTGAACGCACCACCGGCCGCGTCGACGTGGTCCGCGGCCTCGGCATCATCGCCAGCGGCTTACCCGCGCGGATCGGTGCGGTCTGCGGCATCACCACGTCTCGCGGACGCGAAATTCTCGCCGAGGTTGTCGGCGTGCAAAGCGAACGGACGCATCTCACGGCCTACGAAGATCTCGCCGGCGTCGCGACGGATGATGATATCGTCTGTCAACCGGCCGGTGCCGCCGGATTTGTCGGGCACGAACTGCTCGGACGCGTGATCGACGCACTTGGTCGGCCGCTCGACGGCAAGCCGCCGCCGCGCCTGACGCACCGTGCACCGCTCCACCGCGATCCGCCGCCGCCGCTCCAGCGTCGCGAAATCGATGAGCCGCTCAGCGTCGGCATTCGCGCAATCGACGGCATGCTCAGCGTCGGACGCGGACAGCGCATCGGCCTCTTCGCCGGCACCGGCGTCGGCAAAAGCGTGCTGCTCGGCATGATCTGCCGCAACACTGAAGCGAACATGAATGTGGTCGCGCTTATCGGCGAGCGCGGGCGCGAAGTCGGCGACTTCGTACGCGAACAGCTCGGGCAAGAAGGGCTTGCGCGCTCGGTCGTCGTTGTTTCATCTTCTGATGAGGCGCCGGCGCTGCGCATTCGCGCCTGTCGCCTCGCGACGGCTATCGCCGAATATTTTCGCGACGAAGGCAATGACGTCCTCCTCATGATGGATTCGCTCACGCGCGTGGCGATGGCCCAGCGACAGATCGGTCTCGCAGCGGGTGAACCGCCGACCATGAAGGGCTATCCGCCCAGCACGTTCTCACTGTTGCCGCAGTTGCTGGAGCGCGCGGGACGCACGCAAGGCGGCAGCATTACGGGCATCTACACCGTATTGGTCGAAGGCGACGACCTCGACGAGCCGATCTCCGATGCGGCGCGCGGAATCCTCGACGGCCACGTCGTACTCTCGCGCAAACTCGCGAATCAAGGCCACTATCCCGCGATCGACGTGTTGAGCAGTATCAGCCGCGTTGCTGATGCACTCGTCACGCGGGAGCAGCAGGTCGCCGTGCGGCATGTGCGGTCTTTGCTCGCAACGTGGCGCGACATGGAGGATCTGGTCAGCATTGGCGCGTACGTGCGCGGGGCCAATCCGGAGTACGACGCGGCGTTAGCGGCGAAATCGTCGATTCAATCTTTCCTGCGACAAAGCCGCGACGAACGCTCCGAGTTCGACATGGCACAAGCGCAGCTCAGTGTGCTCAGCAGAGAATTCACCACGAACAAACCGGCAGGAGGCGTTGCGAAGCAGCGCTGATTCGACTCGCGCGAGTGATGTATGGCAAAACGATTTCATTTCCGCTTACAGCCGCTACTCCGTGCGCGGGAGATTCGCGCTCAAGAATGCGAGCGCGCGCTCGCCGAGATTCTGACACGCATTGCGGACCTGGACGAATTGGATCGAGAGGCAGATGTCGAAATCGCGCAGCAACGGGATTTCGCAGCAACCATCGCCGGTGCCGTGCTCTCGCCGGTTGATATGATTCGCCGTCGCGCGTGGGTGGGACATCTGCAGCGTCTCAAGATGGAACGAGCGCAGATGCGACAGGATTTACAGGCAAAAGCTGCGCGAGCGCGCGAAAAGTACATCTCTGCACGGCGGGCAACGCGCGTGCTGGAGAAACTCCGCGAGCGCGGCCTGGAAGAGTATCGACACGCGTTGCGGCGGCGCGAGCAAGCACGTATGGACGAAGTGGCACAGCAATTGCAGTTCGTTCAGCCGTTTGCGGAGGAGGACGCGTCGACGGCCGAAGGGGTTGGTGAGATCAGATGAACAAGATTCTCCAACTCTGTGGCATGGTGGGGGCCGTGACACTGCTGATGCTGGTGGGTTTCGGCGGTTTTCTCGTCGCCACCGGCAAAGTATCCGCCGACAAGCTCGACAAGATCGGAAAAATCCTCCGCGACGAGAACATCGTCGAGGCGCAGGAAGTGAGCGACGACGCGCAACAGGTGCCGACTTCGCAACCGACCGAAGACGAAACGGACGAGAATCTGATCGAGGTGCCCACGACGGAACAGGTGGATCAGCAGCGGATGCGCGATCATCTCACTGGCTTGCGGCTGGCACGCGCAAAGCAGGACGTCGCGGCGCGCCAGGATTTGTTGCGCCAGGCGCAGCAGGCGTTGATTCAGCAGCAGGAAGAATTTGAAGCGAATAAATCGCGCTGGCTGACGCAACGCGAGAAGATCGAGGCTGACGCGCGTGATGATGGATTCGAACGCGAGTTGAGCTACGTCGCCAATCTTTCGCCGAAACTCGCAAAAGAGCACATCGTGCGAACGTGGCAGAAGCAACCGCTCGATGCATTGCGGCTTTTCAATGCGCTCAAGCTCGCGAAAGGCAAGAAGATTCTCGAACAGTTCAAGACTGATGAAGAAGTCAATGTTATGCACCAACTGCTGGAGCGGTTGCGATTGCAGGGTACGAGTGAGTCCAGCGCCGCCGAGTCAGGGATGAGCAGCGACGCCGAAGACGCGTAGAGAAGATGCAAACATCGCAGATTTCCGCACCAACCGCTTATCCGGTGCGCGACGGACGCTCCGGCGTTACAAACTTTGCTTCGCTTGAGCCGCTTGGCGCGCTGTTGGAGAGCGAGAGCGTCGACGCGACGCAGGATGCGCTGAAGCGGCTACTGGAGCCGGACGAGCAGGACAGCGCGCGGAACGCTGTGCCGCCCCAATTCCCGCACGTGCCGACGGTTCACGACAACGTTCAGCAGGATCTGGCCGAATCGCGTGAAACCGCGCGCGCGGAGCGGCACACGGATCGCGCCGCGTTCGCCCAACAGCGCGCCGCCGAAAAGCGCGCCTCCTTCCAGAAAGCCCTGCGCGACGCGCAGCCGAAAGAATCTTCAACTCCCGAATCAACTGCAACCAAATCCGCGAAACCAGCAGAAGGTGTGCGGAGCGAGTCGTCAGATTCGTCAACGTCCGATCCAAAACGTGCTTCGCAGTCTGTTGCCCCCTCGAACCGTGGCGCCGGCGCGCGGAACGCGGCGACACCTGAAAAGGCAACCTCTTTGCCGGATTCGCCGCCGACCAAGCTGGGCAGCGTCAGCGAACCCGGCCAGAAAGCGACACCACAAAACGCGAACGCCACGCAGTCCGTCCACTCCGGCAACACTCCTGCTTCCGGAAGCAATGTCCAGCATTCTTTGCAATCGGCGCAAGCAAGTGCTGTGACTGCAACCGGCGCTGCGGCACGCGCGGCTTCCACTCCTGAAGTAAAAGCCGGCAGCACCACGCAGCGTCCGGCCGAACTCGGCGTCAGCGACACAAAAGCAGCCAACCGAGCGACAAATCGTACCGCGGCAAATGCGAAGCCGAGTCCGGACGCGGAAACCGCGCGGCAGGAAGTGCGGATCGAACAGATGTTGCGCGTGCTCAGGGCGCAGATTCATCGCAAAGATCAGCGCGCGATTATTCACCTGCGACCGCAGGAATTAGGGCCTGTCAAGGTGGATTTGCAGTTTGCCCGCGACGGCGTGGGCATTCGCATCGAAGCGGAATCTTCCGCGGCACGTGACTTGCTTAGCAAACATATCGAAGCGCTGCGCAGCGGTCTGGAGAGTGCGGGGATTCGCATCGAAGGGCTGGTCGTCGGCAACGCTTCGGAAGCGGCGACGAGCGATCACGCGTCGTCGTTCGCAGAGTCTGGCGGCTTTTCGCAGGAAGCGTCCCAGGATGACAGGCGGCAGGAGTCCGCGACGTCTTCGGGCACACCGGGCGACGGTCGACAGTCAACGGAGGTGGTAAGCGAGGATCGCTTGCCCGCTCGTCACGAGATCGCAGCGCAGGATGCGCGGATCAATCTGGTCGCATAAGCAACCAGCGTCAACAAAACATAACCGGAGCATGGATGCTCGTCGAAATTCGGATCGCAATTGCGGTCCGCGCGAGGAGTTTGCCATGGAAACCGGGGCCATCGGATCGTCAGGCGGCGCGACTGCGACGCTGTCCAAGAAGAACGACGTCAACAGCCTGCAGAGCGAAGATTTCTTCAAGCTGCTGATAACCGAGCTGCAGCAACAGGACCCGCTTGAACCCACCGAAACCGCCGACATGATCGGCCAGATCTCGCGCATTCGCTCGATCGAGCAGAGTGACACGCTCAATACCACGCTGGCGCAGATGACGTCGCAGCAGAAAACCGCCGGCGCGAGCGACATGCTCAATAAATACGTCGTCGCGAAGACGACCGACGGCAATGGCAACGTGACGAATATCTCCGGCGTGGTCACCGGCGTTCGCTTTGTGGAAGACGGAACCGCCATGCTCGATCTGGATTCCGGCGTATCGGTTCGCGCACAAGACGTGCAGACGGTGACGACGCCTGAGAATGCGGCCATTCAGAACGCGACGACGCCGGAAGAGAAGGCAGCGGAAGCCGCCAAGATCAAAGCGGCGAACGCAAAGCCGCTCACGATTCTGGAAACACCGTTCTTCAAGATTTCGACGTAGCGAAGCGATCCGAACCCCTCGCGCCAAGCGAGGGGCCGGAACCTTTATCCAAAGCAATCATTCGGGTACGGGCGAAGCGCCCATACCCCCCAAGATTTTTTGTATCTGTAGGGTTCGCCACGCGGACCACATTCAACGAATAAGGATACGGTCTGCACAGCAGACACTACGTGTACCGGGAGCAAGCGATGGGATTGACGAATGCGATGTACAGCGGCCTCAGCGGCATGGAAGCGAACCAGTTTCGCATCGGCACAATCGGTCACAACATCTCAAATGTGAACACGACCGCGTACAAAGGCTCACGCACGCTTTTCCAGACGCAGTTTTCACAGATCGTCTCCGGCGGAACGCCGCCTTCCGCGAATAGCGGCGGCACAAACCCAACGCAGATCGGACTCGGTACCCTTGTGGGCGCGACGCAGCGGATGCACAACAACGGCACGCTGGAAGCAACCGGCGTCGGCAGTGATCTCGCGATCCAGGGTGCGGGCTTCTTTGTATTGCGGCGCGGTCCCGGGGAACAGGTCTATACGCGTGACGGTTCGTTCACGACAAACTCCGTGAATCAGCTTGTGACGCAGGACGGGCACGTTGTACAGGGGTTCGGCGTCGACGAGAGCGGTAACATCGCAACCGGGGTATTGCAGGATCTGGCGATTCCGCTGGGCAGTGAAACCATCGCTCGAGCAACCGCAAATGTAAGCCTCGACGGCGACCTCAGTGCCGCCGGCACACTTGCCACGCAAGGCTCGATCTCCAGTTCACAGAGTCTGGTAACCGGCGGCGGCGGAGTGGCAACGGGCGCGACAGCGTTGACGGACGTGCGCTCCTCAACGGCTGCGGGCACGCCGCTGTTTACGACCGGAGCGGAAATCACCGTGCGCAACGTCGCGAAAGGGGATCGCGAAGTGCCGAGCCAGACATTCATCGTCGGCGAAACCGGCTCCACGCTCGACGACTTCGCGAGCTGGCTGGAAGGGGCGCTGGGCATTCAGCCGGGAGTTGGTCCGGACGCCGCGGCAGGGGTGTCGATCGAATCGGGCGCTTTGGTCATTCACGGCAACGCCGGCGAGGTGAACAATATCCTCCTGCAAAGCGGCGATATCCGCTCGAATGACGCGACGTCGCCATTGCCGTTTCAATTCACGCAACTCGCGGAAGCAAACGGTTCAGGCGTGGACACGAGTTTCACGGTGTACGATTCGCTCGGCGCGCCAGTTACCGTCAACGTATCCTTCGCACTGGAAAACACGCCGAACGCCGGCCCGATCTGGCGATACTTCGTCGAGTCTCCGGACGCGAGCGGGGCGTCGCGGGTGGTGGGGAGCGGTACGGTTTCGTTCGACACAGAAGGCAACTTTCTCTCGGCTGACGGGAATGAATTCACGATTGATCGCAGCGACAGCGGTGCGACCACGCCAGTATCGTTCACGCTCGACCTCAGTCAGGTCCACGGTCTCGCGACGCGCGATTCCAACGTGATCATGTTCGAGCAGGACGGCTATCCGCCGGGGATTCTGACGAATTTCGGCGTCGGCACCGATGGCGTCGTATCAGGGATTTTCGATAACGGGCAGGTGCGGACATTGGGGCAGGTTGCATTGGCGCGTTTCAGCAATCCCGAGGCGTTAATTGCGGAAGAGCAGAACCTTTTCTCCGTCAGCCCCGCTTCGGGCAATCCGGCGATTGTCGAGCCCACCACGTTTGGTGCCGGCGCAATTTCGGCAGGAACGCTGGAAAGCTCGAATGTTGATCTGTCGCGCGAGTTCATCGGGCTCATTACATCGAGTACGGGATTTCAGGCGTCGAGCCGGGTGATCAGCACGTCGAGTGATTTGTTGAATGGGCTGTTGTTGTTGTTGCAGTAGTCCGTTGGAATTCTAGTCCGTCCCCCACCCCTGAAGGGATGGGGCACCCGCGCAATACGAGGAATTCGAAATGATTTGCCTGTCTCGTATCAATGGTCGCAAAGTTGTATTGAACGCGGAGCAGATCAAGACGGTGGAATCCACGCCGGACACGATGATTACGCTGCTCAATGGCGACCAGATTCTGGTGGCAGAGAAGCCGGAAGAAGTGATTGAGCGGGCCGTGGAATACGGGCGATCTTTGCGCGTTTTTCAGCATATCTAACAACACCCGCCAAGCCCCTGGCGCGGACGAAGTACGACATCACCATGCCATTGTGATTAGGAAGCAGGCCCCGGACGGCTGGGCTTTTCCGTTTCCTGGCACGATTCTGGTCACGGCTCGGCAGGAGCCTCGGTCTCCCAGGGGAGGCGGTAACGGCTCGGCAGGAGCCTAGGACTCCCAGGGGAGGCGGTTACTGCACGGCAGTATCCTCGTTCAACCAGGGGAG
>JBFWWY010000096.1:0-8929 GCA_050245935.1 Phycisphaerae bacterium
CGGGGAGGCGGGCGCGGCGTTGTTGACCAGCATACCCAACAGGAGGAGAACTCGGATGAAAAGTCGATTCACAGTTGGTCTCGGTCTGCATTCGTTTTCCGTGCTATTGCTTACTGGGGTTTGGGCCCTAAACCCCGCTGCTGCGCAATCGTTCAATATTGACATCGATACAACCGGCACGAATGGCAACCTCGGCAACGGCGTACCGTCCGCCGCGTTCGGGGCGGCGGCGAACCAGCCGGGGTTCTGGACCTCGTTTCTTACGACGTCGGATGCAATCCCTCTTCGCGATCTCGGTACGAATGCCCCCACCGGCGCTACGGTGCAGGTCACTGCGTCCAGCACGACCGTGAGCGTGCTTTCGTTTAACAACGCCAACAACTCCGGCGACTTCGCATTGCTCTTCAACGACGGCTCGCAAATCGGAACGACGACCCAAGGCGGCACACGCACGTACTCGTTCAACGGCCTGATGAACGGCATGTACGAAGTCTACACGTACACCGGACGCCCACAGCCGGTCGAAGGCCAGTTGCAGGTGGATGTGATCGGTTCGAACGAAGGCGCGCTCCTCGCCTCCGGCTTGATGACCGGCAACACATTTACCGAAGGCGTCTCTCACTTGATCCACACCGTGGACGTGATGAACGGTTCGATCAATATCCGCATGACCGACATCGCGGGCGCTCCGGCGGGCTACGTCGGCGGATTCCAGCTTACGCTGATCCCGGAACCGGCGAGCCTGACTCTGCTGCTCAGCAGCCTCGCACTACTGCGACGGCGCTAGGCGTGGTTGTTTTCCTTTTCGATGGGTGCATGGCGACCGCAAAGGTCGCCATTTTCTCTTTATTTTCAGCGGGTCGACGCGAAGCAGTCCCTTTGGGGCGCGGCCCGCGGCTGCCAAAGTCACTTATTGCCCGATCAGCAAAGCAACAAACGGACCGATATCGCTCGGCGAAACCGCTGTATCCTGATTCGTGTCGGCGTTCGCTGAATTGCAATCCGGTTGCGCCACGCCGTATCCCTCCGGGTCGACCAGCGCCGTCACAAACGGGCCAATGTCGGACACAGTGATCGATCCATCGCAATTCAGATCGCCGAGCAGTGCGTGCCCCTCGGTGTCAATTCGGAACGTAATCACATCGCCCGCGGCCGCCGCAGCGACGTCGAGTTGAGTAAACACGATGATAATTTGAGCTTTCGCACTTGCGAGGACGTAAGGGTTTTCATTTCGCGAGGATAATTCCGTCACCGCGACAATGTCCTGCAACACGCCGTTGCGCTGAAAATCGAGATCGTCGATCCGTATTTCCAGATTCGTCAACGGGCGATTCAGTGACGAAGAAAAACGCAGTTCGAAAGTGAATGCATCGTGCCAGTCAACGCGGCATGGGATGAACTGTGAGAGTTCGACGTCCGGACTCGGTTCGCCGGCCACGCCGACTGCCGAATCCCGTTGCACCCCACCTTCGAATACCGCAACGCCGAAGCGATCCCCGTCGATGCCCTCGGCGGGAATCGTCGCAAATTCGAACTGAATCCGTTCGCCGAGCGCTGCCTGCATGGCGTCGAGCGTGGGGAACTGAATCGTCATGCCGCGCGGTCCGACAAAATGCCCGTGGCTCCAGCCGTTTTCGATCATCGCTTCCGTGACGCTTGCGATTTCACGCCGCACAGCACCCTCGCGAAAATCAAAGTCGCGCAGAACAAAAGTCAGCGACGCGAGGCTGCCGGCAAACGGAGCGAGATCAAATTGCAGCGTCGCGCCGTCATACGAATCAAACTGAGCGTCCACGTGATGGGTCAGATGAAGATCAACGCCGGGACTGCCCGCAATCCCGCTACCCTCATCGCGAAAAACCGCATTCTCCAGAATCCACACGGTAAACGGGTCGCCGATCATCGTCGCGGCGTCGGCCCGCGGCACGGGAGATTTCGTAATACTGAAAATAAATAGTACGATTAGTATGCGACGAATGGCGTGCATCGGCATACATCCTTTCGCGGCTCTGTGTGACTGTGATGCCTGCTGCCGCTTCGTTAATTGTAACAAGTGGGAAGTCCGCTTATCAGCCCCCATGAAGTGATCGCTGCCCCAGAACAACAGTGGAGAGACCCATGAACACGGTTACCCAAATCATGACGGAGCTCGAGAAAAAGGGCGATCCCCGACGCGTGAAAGTCTATCAACCGCACGGGGCACCGACGGACATCTTCGGCGTCAGCATCGCTGATCTGAAAGTGATCGCAAAAAAGATCAAGGGACAGCAGGCACTGGCGCTGTCGCTCTATGCCACGAATAACGCCGACGCGATGTATCTTGCCGGTCTGGTCGCGGATGGCGGCCAGATGACAAAAAATGAGCTCGATACCTGGGCGAAAAACGCTACCTGGCAGATGGTTTCGGAATATACCGTTCCCGGCGTCGCCGCCGAGAGCAAACATGCGCGCGAACTCGCGAAGAAGTGGATGAAATCCAAACGGGAAGCCGTCGCGTCGAGCGGCTGGAACACCTATGCGGGCATCGTCACCGTGACGCCGGACGAGCAGCTCGATCTGCAGGAAATCGAAGCGCTTCTGAATCAGGTGGAGAGGACAATCGACAGCGCGCCGAATCGGGTGCGCTACACAATGAACAGTTTCGTCATCGCGGTCGGCGCGTACGTGAAACCGCTGAGCAACGCGGCGAAAGCCACCGCGAAACGAATCGGTAAAGTCACCGTCGACATGCACGGCACCTCCTGCAAAGTACCGCTTGCGACGGAGTACATCGCAAAAATAGAGAAGGCCGGCCGCGTGGGGAAGAAGCGGAAGTCGATTAAGTGCTGAAAGATTGCGTGGTTTGTGCAACTTGAGCAGCTTACAAACGCGACGCAGAGAATTCGCATATATTCTTCGCGACACCCCCACCGACGAGGCACTTTCGAAGTCCGGTCGCCATGCAGGCCGTAGGAATGCCCGGCTCTATTCGCCAATAGGGTGTGTCGCCATCGCGGCGAGCATCGCGCGAAGTTCTCATTTTTGCAGCACATGCGCGACGTACGAAATGCCAGTCTTTACCACTCCTCAACCCTATTTCGGCGGCAAACTGTACGCGAATGTTTCCTCGGTATTGTCCGGCCGCGTGAGGGTGAACGTGCCCACGAGCGCTCCCTGGTACGGAACAGTCGTCGTGAACGGCTGCAGGGACCACTCGTACTCGCCGCCGCCGGGAATGCTGAATGTTCCGCCCCCGCCCCCGACATACGCCGCGGCCTTGGCGCTCAACACCACCGTAAAGTTCTCGGGCACTGTCTCTTGGTAAAGGATGTTCCAGTACGCGGCGTTCTGCGGAACGGTGTCGATCGTCTCTGTGACATACTCCGCAGCCACTTCGAGCATTCCCTCCGCTCCGGCACTGCCTGTTACAGGTCCTGCGAACCCCGCGAACAGTAGATCGCCGGCTCCGTGGAAAAAGACGTCGTGAATCGCAGTTAGGTTTTTGCAACCGGTCGTGATGACGTTGAACCGCACATAACCCGGAGTTGTCCGTGTCATGGTCATGCTGCCCTCGGTCGCGCCCGCGGGAATCGTGATCCCGTCCGCGTCGCGCATCGCATTGCCGGCGGAAATCTCATAAACGCTTTCTGTCGCACACGGCGCCGCGAACGCGATCCGAATCTCCATGTCAACGCCGGGCCATGGAAGCAAGTGCGAAAACGTCAACGTGGCAGCCGGACCGCTGGAATTCTCGTTGACGTTTGCATTCGAATTACCGTTCGAATCACCGCCGGCGTGATAAATAACGCCGTCGATGACGTCGAGCAGCAATTCGTCGACGACTGCGTTCGAGGAATTGGCAACATTATGCAGAAAGAGCCGAACTTGACCGTCCGCGACGGCGTTGATGGGGACCAAGACGGATTCCGATGCCGTTACCGGCATCGATTGGCTTCCAAAGCTCGCCACACCATCTGAGAACGAAACCTCGCCGCCATTCTCGCCGGCTTGAAGGATGAAGAATGTTACGGCCGATCCAAAGCTGCTGATCTCCACGGTAATTTGGCTGCCGACCTCGGAACCGGCCGACCGTTCCAGGAAGGACAGCGAATTCACGCCGACGCATCCGCTTAGCGGCGCGATGCCGACGATTGCCAAACAAATGAAACCGCTGAGGTTTGATCGTCTCTTCAACATGATTTTCCCTCGCTAGCGAAGACTTGCTCGAACTGGTGATTTGGTCGTTATAGATTACGACCGTGGACGACGGGCATCAACAGTTTTGTAGACTCGGTATTGCCGCGGTCACCAACGTTCCCCCGCAAATCGATTTAATTGCTGGGCAATGCACAACTTACCATCACGGACTTGGTGCGTGTGATAGCGATAATCAACTCGCCATGATCGTTCGACTGTCGGATCCATGCCGTCGAAATGGCACCCGGTCATCCACCATTTCGCGAGATTCTTCGATTATTTTTTGCCGTGCCACGGTCTTGCGGCCTGTCCCGATCCATCGGGGTACTCCGCAGGACCGTGCCTTGGGGAGAAGATTATCGCTTGTAAAAAGAAGACACTGTCATGTCGAGTACGACAAGACAGTGGCACCATTGAGGTACAATAGTCGTAAACAAAGTGGTGTCAGTGCCACCAGCCCCTCTTCCCATACGAGGCGTGTCGTCGTCGCAACAGCCGCTGCGCTCAAAATTGCGCAGCCAGTGCCACCCGCCCCCGTCGGCAGAACGCTCGTCAAACTAGTCGCTAAACTCGATGTCTGTGATCGCGGCATCAATATTTCCCTCTTCCCACTCACTGGGAACCGATTTGGCGGAGTAAAATTTGCCGCTCTCCATCTGCCAGACGTAGCCCGGTTTCAATGGCTTGTTACCGCCCCCAAACGAGTATTCGGAAACCAATACTGGAAGAAAATCCTCTTCACCGATGATATTTCCTTCAGCATCTTTGAAGTAGACAGTGACTTCTACTTTACTAAGCGTCTTCTCCCCAGTGTTTTTCAATTTGAAAAGCACTCCGGGAACCGTTCCATCTAACACGGATTCCATTCTCTTGGCGGTCACATCATACAACTCCAAATACGAAGAAACGTAAGCTATCTCTTCAGCCTTGCTCTCTTCTTCCTGACGCTTTCGTTCATTCTGTGCGGCTTCACGCTGCGATTTCATCTCCCGACTTACTTCATCCATGGACTCCGAGATCGCGACAGAGGTTGAACCAGTTGAAGCGAGCGGAATTACGAAAGCGACCAGGCATATTCCAGCGCCTAGCAGCGGTAGACCAAGCCCGCGGAATCGTTTCGTCGCGGCGATCAACACGCCGACGATTGCGAGAACACCACCGAGGACGGCAGCCGGCACCGCAACCAAACCGAGAAACGGAATCCAGCCAACTAACAATGCGAGAACTCCCAAGACCACCGCGATAATGCCGAGAGTTAGGGATGTAGTGTTTTTCGTTGTGATTACGACTTCTTGCTGATGGTTTGCCACGATTTTGTTTCCCGTTAAAGAAAAACACGACTGAATTTATTAGCAGATCGTTCGCGAACGCGAACCATCAATGAGTTTCACGATTATCCATCGTTCTCGCTGTCAGTCAACAACTGAAACGATTTGGTCCAAATGCAACTAAGGAAACGCAAGCTAAGCTTGGGTAGGCTCTACGGCCTCCGTGCAAAATTTGACGTGAATGTTGGGCGAAGCCCAACCTACGATCTGGTAGGCAATGCCCACCCTACACTCAATGCGAGCAGCACCCCTCGCCATTCCCGCCCTGCCCGTTCGCCGGCGTCGGCGAACCATTCGAAATCGGCAGCGGGCGGCGGCGCTTGGGGCGGTCGATGGGGTTGTAGTATTGGTCGCGTTGCTGCGGTTGCCAGCCGGCGTCGATGATGAGGCGGCGGATCATGCCTTCGTCCAGCCGGTAGGTTGCGCCGGCGGCGGAGACGACGTTTTCTTCCATCATTACGCTGCCCATGTCGTTGGCACCGAAGAACAGCGCGAGCTGCCCAACCTTCGGCCCCATCGTCACCCAGCTCGACTGGATGTTCCTGATGTTGTCGAAATACAGCCGCGCGATCGCGAGCATGCGGAGATATTCCTGCCCGTCCGCGAGCATGAGATGTTGTCCGTCGGGCAGATAATTCGGCCGCGCTGCGTTCGGGGCATCGCCGATGAATGACGAATGACGAATGTCGAATGACGAATTCGAAGAGATTGACGAGTTTTCCTCACTCGAATCCTCCAATCCTCCAATCCTTCGATCCTTCAATCCTTCGGCCCTCTCCGCTCCTCTCCGTGCCGCCGTGCCTCCGTGGTTGCCTTGATCGCCGGAAACGGTCGGCACGGAGGCACGACCGCTACGTCCGGCACGGAGGTCCGACGCTACGGGCAACTGCTTCATTCTTCCCAGCGGCGTGTTTTCCGGCTGAAACGTCCAATGGATGAACGCGGTGAAGCCGCCGGTTTCGTCCTGGAGTTCGCGGAGCAGCCGCATGTGCTCAAAGCGTTCTTCGATCGTTTCGATGTGGCCGAACATCATCGTGCAGCTCGTCTGCATGCCGACCTGATGCGCGACGCGCATGACTTCGAGCCATTCGTGCGCCAGTGTTTTGCCGCGGCCGATTTTGTCGCGAATGCGATCCACGAGAATTTCACCGCCGCCGCCGGGGATCGTCGCGAGGCCGGCGTCGCGCAGCCGCAGGATCACGTCGCGCAGCGGCATGTCGAAAACGCGATGCAGCGCCCAAATCTCCGGCGGGCTGAACGCATGAATGTGAATGCCGGGGTAGTTCTTGCGGATGAACTGCAGCAGATCGATGTACCACTGGAACGGCAGGCCGTCGCCGGTCGGGTCGTGTTCGTCCGGCACGAGGCCGCCTTGCATGAGAATCTGGGTGCCGCCGATGTCGATGAGTTCTTCGATCTTCTGGCCGATTTCGGCGAAGCTGAGCACATACGCATCGTCGTCGCCGGGGTCCGCCTTAAAGTTACAGAAGATGCATTTCGCGGTGCAGATGTTGCTGTAGTTGATGTTGCGATCGATGACGTAGGTGCGATACGGCTCGGGGTGCAGTTGCAGCGTCCGCGCTAACGCCAGCCGCCCGAGCTCGTGGATCGGCATTTCGTAATACATCCGCAACGCGTCAGCGTCGCTGACCCGGGCGAACGCGGTCGACGATGGTTGTTCAATGGTGTTGGCGGTCAATGCGTTTCTCCACGCGTTGCGATTGCTTTGTTGTCTCTTTTGTACGTTGACGATTGTCGCTGATCAACATTCCCACTTCAACGATCAGAGCCGCGCCCGTGAGGAAGCGCAGTCCGCCCGATCGCTACAGAATCGCGAGAAATTACATAATTGAAGCGACTTCAAACAGTTTCAATTGCTCCCATCTTCGTAACCTGTTTGCGCTTCCTCATCCCGACAGAAGTCGGGACAGCTCTGATCGTCTTTCACCCTATCCCGGTGTCGCCGAAGGTTCGATGGTTGATGCGTTTTGCCAGTCAATTTCCGCATCGCGCGGACACAGGCCAAGTTCGCCCGCCAGCCGCGCGAACAGGTTTGCACCCTCGATCATGCGCGGCGTGAGTTTGTACTGCAGACAGCGCGTCAGGTAGCGTTCGGCGAGTTCGACCGGCCAGCCGTGCGCGGGGCCTTCCTTCCGCGCAATCGACGCGGCGGCGGCGACGCCGGCGTCGCGGGCACCGTCGAGAATGGCACGCAGGCCTTTGAGGTCCTCGCGTGACGGCTCGGCAGGCGCCTCGTTCTCCCAATGCGAGTTTGCTGGTTCGATCTCGCTTGAGTCGTCGGGCTTTGGAATACTTGAATCCTCGAATCCTTGAATCCTCGATCCCTTGTTTCCTCGAATCGTTGAATCCGTCTTCGCCGCCCAAACAGCGAACACGAACGGCAAACCGGTATGCGCCCGCCACGCGCCGCCGAGGTCGATCTCATACGCGTAACCCGCTCGGTGCGGGTCAACGACTTTGTCACCGATGAGGAGAACGGCGTCATCTGAATCGTAGGCTGGGCCCCCGCTACATTTTTCTGCGTGCCACGGCGTCTCGATCCCGGTCTCATCTGATCGTCGGACGTGGAGGTCCGACGCTGCGCCACTCGGCGACACGATCTCGATATCGCGATCGTAAAGCGCGCGCCAGAGGACCCGTGCCAGCACAACCGACGTATGCGAATCGGGGTCGCCGACGATCCGCGTGATCCGGTCCGGCGGAACCTGTGAAAACACCCGGACGGTCATCGTTTCGCCGTCACACGCGATGCAACCGTCGGACACCACGCCGAATGTTCCGTTGGAACGCAGCACGTCGACGATCGGAACCAGCGCAGCGGCGAACTCATCGTTCTGCAACCGGGCAGCCAACGACGACGGAACGCCGACCTGCAGCGAAATCCGCGGGTCGCGGACCAGACCGTACAACAAGGGACGCGAGTTCAGAAATGAAACTGCGCCAAGCGGAATATGGCCATGAACGTTTTCGTAGGACATATTCACATGGTATGGGCGCACAGCCGCCTCTTACAGCAGCTTCCAGTATTTTCGAAAGTTTCAACTTTCTCCATCATTATGGCAGCACCGGAAATCGCCGGCAGCATCCGCCGCTCTGCTTGCCCGAATCGAACTGACTAGCGACCGATCACCAGCGCCACGAAATCGCCGATATCCGACACCGTGACGGCACCATCGCCGTTTGCATCGGCTTGCAAAAGCACGCATCCCGGATACTCGATTTCGTAAGCGGCTGCGTTCGTGATCGCGAGGACGAAAGGTCCGATGTCCGAAACGGATATCGCGCCGTCACAATTCATATCGCCGGTGAGCAATTCACAGGAATCCGGAACGCCGTTTCCGTTTGCGTCCATGACTGCGGCGTCCGCCGGGTAGGCAAGGGTGACAAAAATCTGCGACGGCGGA
>JBFWWY010000097.1:0-8928 GCA_050245935.1 Phycisphaerae bacterium
CAAAGCGCTCTTTTGCGAAGCCCCAGAGCCGTGCGCCGCTGACTTCGCTGCGGGGACACGATAAGCCCTGAATCGGGCGCTGTGGGTGCTGAACTGCCGGCGGCATGATCGTCCCGTTCAGCTTCAACCAATCGCGAACGGCGTTCACTTCGCCGAACGCGATTCCTGTCTGCACCATCCCCCATGGACCCGGATTCATACCCAGCAGGACGATACGGCCGCGGGCGGTACCAAACCGCTGGAGATACTGGAAAAAGTTGTCGCGCGCATACGCGAGGGGGTTGTACACGTGTGCGACAGGGGGCGGAAACGAAAGTTGGTCGAGGCGTTCGGAAAGTCGTGTGAAAAAGCGGACCAGTTCTGCGAATTCGCAATGTTTTCTACCGGCAGCGGCCGAGCGGGACGTCGAAGCGGTCATCAGCTTGCGGGATACCTTTCGGAATGGGGGATTGGCGGAATGGTATGAGCAACGCGATCGTATCGCAAAGAGGAGCTTATCCGATCCTCACAAACGAGAACCAGCGGGCATCATCCTTTAAAGATAACACCCGCCGGTGGCCGCACGGACTCGCCGTCGCGACGCTTGCGCGTCGCTTTCCGGGCGGAGCCAAACCAGTCGTGGTCATGTCATCTCGTCACTCCCACAGTGGCTCTGCCGAAGCAGACGCACGGCAGCATCTCGTCCCGTGTCAACTTCTTTATACGTTAGTGACCCGGTCTCGCTCCAGCCCAAATTCATGATTTTGTCGAGAATCGTGCTTTTTTGGGAACCGCGCCGGATTGGGCGAAATTACCCAATGCGACTTCACCAGTCGGGGGGAATCAGCAGAAACCCGTCCGGGCGGATGCTAAGTTGTTTTTATGAAAGCGTTTATTGACATGCAGCGCGACGCCGGACCATCGTGCGATCCAAAACGTTGCAAACCAGAAAAGAACCCAAAGCTACATTCGCTCGGCGACTTCGATGCCCAGCAGCGAGAGGCCCAGCTTCAGCGACCGGGCAGTGATGTCGCATAACCGCAGTCGGCTTTGTCGCGCCGCGTCGCTCGGCGCGTCGATGACTGAACAATTCTCGTAGAAGCGCATGAAGTCGGACGCCAGCGCGTAGAGATAGGTACACAGCACGTGGGGCTGCAGATCATTCGCGACCGCGCTGACGGCATCGCTCAATCGCAGTATTCGCAGGGCCAACGCGCGCTCGTGCGGGTCGGCAAGCAAGATGGCGCTTTCGGCGTGCTCCGCCGTTCCCGCACCCTTGGCGTCGACAGCCTTGCGATAAATCGAACGAATGCGGGCGTAGGCGTACATCATGTACGGCGCGGTGTTGCCTTGGAACGAAAGCATCTGGTCCCAGTCGAACACATAGTCGTTATTCCGCTCGCGCAACAGGTCGAAGTATTTCACGGATGCAATGCCCACGCGCCGGGCGACCTCCGCCTTTTCAACCTCCGACAATTGTGCGGCGTCGGCACTGTCCGAATCGCGCGAGTCGATCAGCGCGCGAGCGCGGCGTTCGGCCTCGTCGAGCAGGTCCTGCAATTTCACGTTGTCGCCGTCGCGCGTTTTCAAGGGGCGCTTGTTTTCGCCGAGAACACTGCCGAAGGACACGTGCTCGAGCTTCGTGGTTTTGGGAATCCAGCCCAGTGCGCGCGCGGCAGCGAACAGCATCTGAAAATGGAGGCGCTGGGGGGCACCCACGACATAGATCAGCCGCGTGCCATTCAGGTCATTCGCGCGATAGCGAATCGCGGCGAGATCGGTTGTGGAGTACAAATACGCTCCATCCGATTTCTGGATGATCATCGGCAACGGATCGCCGTCCGGGTTTTTGAAGGCCGGTGAACCGTCCGCATGCTCCAGAAAAATACACAACGCGCCGTTATCCTCGCGACAGACCGCTTTGATCTCACCGCCCGTCGGCGTCGCGAGAATCCGTCTGATGTCGTCGACGGTTTGTGCCAGCCGATCATTGAACTGGCTTTCGCCATATACGTCTTCGGGCCGCAGCAACACGCCGAGTTGTTCATAAATCCGCTGACATGCGGCGATGGAGATTTCACTGGCCTGTCGCCATTCTTCCAGCTCGTAGGCGTCGCCGCGCTGGAGGAACGTCGTTGTCAGTCGGGGAATGTCTTCGAGTTGTCGGGCCTGATCGTCAGCGCCGACTTCCACGCCGGTTCCGCGCGCAAGCGCCGCGAGCGTCTGCACGAATACATACCCGAGTTCGAGTTCGTCGAGCGTCGTGCCGGCGTTCTTCTTCTCGATGTCGTTTTCATGCAGGTCGGTTGTCCATTCACGCGCCAGAGGTGCCAGCCACGTTCGTCGCGTTTCCACCGGCGCTTCGCGAAGGGAGAGCGCTTCGCGCATCCGCACCTGCACCTGTTCGAGCGATTCGCCGCGCGCGACCCGCGTGCGGATATACCAGAGGCCCGTAATGACCGCACCAATCGCCGTGCCCCAATCGCCGAGATGGTTTTGCCGGATCACGCGATGTCCCGCGAATTCCAGCACGCGCGAAATCACATCGCCAATGATTGTGGTGCGCAAATGACCCACGTGCATCTGCTTGGCAATGTTCGGTGAGGAGTAGTCGATCACGACGGTTTCGCGCAGCGACACTGGTACCGGCGGGATGCCGCAGCGGTCGGCGGGAGCGAATCGTGCGTCTGTCAAAGCACCGTTACTTGCTTTGTCTGCGGGCGGGATCGCCTCAAGGGCTCGCGCGAGAAAATCATCTTTCAGTTGGATGTTGATGAAGCCCGGCCCGGCAATCTCCGGCGCAGTTGCGATATCTTCCAGCTTCGCGGCGTCGATTATTTTCTGCGCCACGTCGCGCGGCTTCATGCTCAGCGCCTTGGCCAGCGTCATCGCCGCATTGCATTGGTAATCGCCGAATTTCGGATCGCTGGAGGGACGAACGTGCGGCTCGACCTGATCGGCAGGGGTGCCGGTTACGATCGCGATGGCGTCGCGCATTCGCCGCGAAAGGATGTCGGTGGGGTTCATTGCAGTCATGTTCAAGAGAGGGTAGCTAGGGGGCGCGGGGGCGGCAAATATTGCAGATTGATTCGCTTCACTTTCGGCGTCGTGAACAGGAGGGAAGCAGTCGACCTGTGCGGGAGAAACATCGCCATCGGCGAATTATGCCCCGGCTTTGTCGAATTCCTCAATGGTTTCATAGAGCGCTTCGGCACTGTCTGCCGCTGCGACCCGTTCGCGGAAATCTTCCATATTCATCAGCCGGCTGATCTTCGCAAGCGCCTGAATGTGCGGACCGGTCTGGTCCGGCGGGCTGACGAGCAGCACGACGAATGTCACGGGACGACCGTCGAGGCTCTGAAAATCAATGGGTTGCGCGGGTTTGCCCGCCGCCATCACCAGATTTTTACAGCCGTTGCTTTTGCCGTGGGGAATTGCGAGACCGTAGCCGATGCCGGTGGTCCGCTCGTTTTCGCGCTTGAGCACCGCTTCCAACGCGGCATTGCGGTCGGTCAGGCCTTCATTCGCTGCGAGCAGATCGATCAACTCCGTAATGACGGCACGCTTGTCGGTGGCTTCAAGTACGACCTTGACGCGCTCAGGCGTCAGGATATCGGCAATGTGCATATGACTGCGATCCTGTAGATCGGCGGGTCGCCGCCGGGTTATCCAAAGCGAAAGAGTATACGGGAATGCCCCATTTGACGCCAAAGCGTGATCTGGGGTCGCTTCAAGGAACTTCCAAACGTAACAGGCAAGCGCATTCGGGCGAAATACCCATACCATCATCCATCGGACAACGTTCAGGACGCGAACAAGGCACAGCGTTTCGCGACTTCCGGAATCGCCGCCAGTAACAGGTCCACTTCCGCTTCCGTGTTATACCGCCCGAAGCTGAAACGAATTTGCCCGACCGCCACCTCCGGCGGCACCTTCATCGCCCGCATGACGCCGGACGCTTCGATCGCACCGCTCGAGCACGCCGACCCGCTGGATGCGCAGATGCCCCGCTCGTTCAGCAGCATGAGAATGACCTCGGCGTCGCAGCCGGCAAAGCAAATGCAACTCGTGTTGGGGACGCGCGGAGAATTTCGGCCGATCACTCTTGCATCGGGGCAGATACTCGCCACGCCGGCTTCGAGACGGTCGCGCATCGCGGCGATCCTTCTTCGCGCTTCTTCGCCATACTCCGCCGCAATCGCACAAGCCTCGCCGAAGCCGACGATGCCGGGGACATTGTGCGTGCCGCCGCGGCGTTTGCGCTCCTGCGGCCCGCCCATGATGTAGGGTCTCAATGCGATGCCGCGGCGGACAAAGAGTGCGCCGATTCCTTTTGGGCCGTAGACCTTATGAGCGCTGAGGCTCAGCAGGTCGACGCCCAGCGCTTCGACATTCACCGGAATCTTGCCGAGTGCGTTGACCGCGTCGCTCATCACCGGCACGCCGGCGGCGTGCGCGATTTCAGCAATTTCGCGAACCGGCAGAATTACGCCGGTCTCGTTGTTCGCCAGCATGACGCAGACGAGTGCCGTATCGGGCCGAATCACGGCTCGCAGCGTGGCAAGATCAGGTGCGCCGTCGCAATCGACATCAAGATACGTAACCTCAATGCCTTCACTCTCCAGATGCACGCACTGCTCGTGCACAGCGTGATGCTCGACAGCGGTGGTGATGATGTGCCTCTTGCTGGGGTCGGCCCGGAGCACGCCACAGATCGCGGCGTTGTCGGATTCGGTGCCGCCGCTGGTGAAGAGGATTTCGTGGCGCTGCGCGCCGATCAGCGACGCGACCTGGGCCCGGCCTGTCTCGACAAGGGCGGAGGCCTTCGTGCCGAGGCAGTGCACGCTCGACGGGTTGCCGTAATCGTCGCGCATGACGGCCACCATCTTGTCGATCACGCGCGGATCGACGCGGGTCGTGGCGTTGTTGTCGAGATAAATGATGTCGGCCATTTCGAACGGTTCCCCAACGTAGCACGTGCTCGCGATACGGTTCTGGTGCGCTCGCGGCGCAGTCAATGTTAACAGTATAGCGATTCCGCGCGCGGGACGGGATCTGCACGCGGAAGTCCCATTTTCGCGGCCACGAGGATGGTGCAGGGACGCACGGGATTGGTGTGAGGCGGGCTGGTAGTTCGTTTTCAGGCTGGATTGAATTCCTTTTTGTGAGCGATTCATCAAATCTTTATCAGCATCGTCGTCAAGCTTCTTCACGCAAGCGCCGCGGCGGAAACCAAGTTGTTCAAACCTTCGCACGACGCAGAAACAACCTTGATTTCTTCATCTTACGATTCGCCCGCATATCGCTGTGTCCGCATGCAGGGAAGGCCACGTGCCGCGTTCTCCGGAGTTTGGCGGCGACTGAAATCGAGTCGTCGCTGATCCCGTTGCTTTGCATTGTCTGCGAAGAACCCATGAGCAGTCGGTTTCTGGAACGTCGTGGCGAATGCGGGGCATTGACATCGTTGACTTGAAATTAATTTCGCCCACGCGGCGAGCTTACATGTGTTGCCCAGAATTCCATTTTGTCCAGGAGAAATAACATGAGACTTCGTTCCGGTCGCGGATTTACCCTCATCGAGTTGTTGGTTGTGATCGCGATTATCGCCTTGCTGATTTCGATTCTTCTGCCGTCGCTGCAGGGGGCGCGGCGAAGCGCGCGCGCTGTTGTGTGTGCGACAAACATGCGGCAGGTCGGGCAGGCAGTAGGTATCTATCTAGCGGAGAATAACGCGATATATCCACCCAGCTATATCTACGCCAGCAACTATTCCGGAAATTACGACCTGAACAATCAACCGGCTGATCGACAGTTTGGCTACAACCACTGGAGTTGGTTCCTCTATGAAAACGGACAAGTGCAGGACGAAGCATTTGTGTGTCCCGAAATTCCCGATGGCGGACATCCGCGTACCAATCCGGGCGAGAATGGTTCCGACTGGAATCAAGGCGAGCAAATTGATGATCGCGGACAGACGCAGCCAAATCCTCATGTGGATCGCCAGGCGCGGCGCATGGCGTTCACTGGCAATGCCGCGGTCTTCCCGCGCAATAAATTTCAAGTGGGGTTAACAGACGAAGGTGAAGGCAATCAGCGACTGAATCGTTTTGTGCGTGAAGCCGATGTGACCGCATTTGGCCGTCCGGTCATTCTTGCAACTGAGTTTCAGAAGGACTTTCCCGCAGTCTGTCAAACGGGAAGCGGCGGCGTCCTGAAAAGTAAGAGCCACCGGCCCATTAATCCATTCTACCATTTGAGCAGTGGGCACGATGAGTATGGTGCGCCGTTAAACAATCCTTCGTTCACATACGGGGTTGACGGCGACGAAGTGACGTTCGGACTGCTTCCTCAGAACCAGCTCCGCGATGTTTCCGGTTTGTTGACCGGTTCACGACAAACCGAGCTGAATGCCGTAGGGAGACATCATCCCGGTGGAGACCGTTTTGGTGGAACCACGAACTTTCTTTATGTAGATGGCAGTGTTCAAAGATCGCTGATTCTCAAGACGCTCGAAAATCGTGAATGGGGAACAAAATACTATTCGCTCACTGGGAAATCGGATCTCATCGAATTCGGATCTTTCGGTCCTCAATAGAATTTCAAGCAAATATTTCGCGTTAGTCGCACTGTTCGAAAAGTGCTGGCAGAGCGAAAAAAACTCGACATCGCCCATGGGAACGTCCCAAGGGTTGCTCGTAGTGAACGGGTCTGAGTGGAATCATTCGTAACAAGGAGAGGATTCATGAGGAAGCTTTTGGGAGGTTGCGGCGCGTTCGCAATCATGGCTACGGCTATTTCACCGATCCCCGCCGTTGGCGGCGTTGATCCGGATTGTGCGACAAACTGTGGCAACACAGTTACGTTTCAGAACAGTCCGAATTGCGGGCAGATCAATGGTGCGGGCGCAACCTTATTCAGTGACTTTTTTCGCTCACCAGCAGGCACCAATGACTTTATCGACGTAGATGGCGACGGCTGCTTCGGGTTCGACCCGTCGCCGACGCCGCCCTGCGGCTTTATCGATCAACTCGCACCGGCGTTCCAGTGCCCGACTTTTAACACTTGCTGGCTGTTTACCTATCGCTCAGTCGGTTCCGTCAACGGCGTTAGTGAGTTTATCACGTCACAGTTAACCGGCGAGGAGAATACCTCGATTCCGGGCGAAGGAGCCTTTGTCAACCGTGTTGAATACGCGGCTGGCGGTATCATTACCCCTGACGGGTGTTCGGATTGCCTGCCGAGCGGCAGCCCGGTGTGCATCGACGTCATCGACTTGGCGCTTGCGGACGTGCCCTTTATTCAGTCCACCAGACCTGCTGATAAGAGTGGTGGTACATGGGACCGCACCCCGGGTCTCACCGGTTATGGCTTCAACCCGATTCCCTCGAACACCGGGTTCAATTTGCCATTGCCAACAGTCACGCGCGAAGTGAATGGTAACCCTGTTTCTCTCAATACAAACATTCAAGCACCTGATGATCGTACAGTCTTTGACACCACGGTGGCATGGGGCCCGATCGGCTATATTGCTAATCGTCGCGCAGGCGTCGAACAACTGCGAATGACGGAAATACAGCATGGATTGGTAGCAGGACGGTTGCCGAATGGTGAAAACCTCGTGTTCGTGACACGCTCAAATGGCTCGGGTACCCGAAACGGGATGATGAACACTTCCGGAATTGATCCTGCTTGGGGACGCGGTGATAACGTCGGCGACGAGAATCCGGTAAGCACTGATTTTCAGATCGGCTCCAACTCACAGCAAACAAATGGCGAAGGCTCATCACAAGTCGAGGTTGCTACCCAAAACTGGGGTCTGGCAATCGGATATACCGGCCTTTCCGGCGGTAGCCGTGCCGTCGCCGACTCGCGCGCGGGACGCTATGAAGTAATCGATGTGATGTTTGATGATCGCGGCGGTTCCCAATATGTCCGCCCGAGCGTCGACGCTGTGCTTGACAATTGTGATCCCAACACCGGCTGGGTACTTGGTGGCCAGGTTACCTTTTCTACCGTCGGCGACCCGTTCCAGACCGACGACATGATGCCGGACTATCTCGAAAATCAGGCGGCCGCTGCCTATCTGCGCAACATCGTCCTGAGTTCGCAGGCCTTCGAAGGCAACCCGAGTGCCGATGAAAATCTGAACATGCCCGGCGATTACTTGGCGACGCGATTCTTCCTGATCGCAGGACTTGATTGTCAGCCGGTTCTCACAGACCCGACGACCATGGAACCGGTACTCCCGGTAAACAGTACGCTCCAGGAATTCATTCGACTCAACAACGACTTTGAAGCCGGTGGCAATCCATTCCCGTACGGAACGGTCAACATCGCCGGCCTCGTTCCCGTTCGAAACACGCTGACTGGCGGAGAAATGTATAGCGATGGCAGCGTGGGAGCCTATGCCGACTTCAACGGCAACTTTACGGTAAGTACCGGCCGACTGAGTCAGCGTAATCAACTCCAAGGTGATTTTAACAACGACGGAATTCGCGATATCAGCGACATCGGTGGGCTCGTGGAGGCTGTTGCGGATCCCCGCGGGTTTGTCACGGGAGAGGGCGTTCAGGGAGGTGATCCCGGTACGCTCGGCACCAACTACGTGATCCCGGAAATCATCGGCGACTACAATGGCGACGGAAACCTCAACGCCGAGGACGTACGTTACCACGCCGACGGTCTCGCAATTGTCGATGACGGTATGGGTGGCCGCAAGCTCGATCGTAGAGCCGGTTTTATTGCAGTTGATAATGCTGCTGTTGCGCTGCGAGGTGTGGGCAACTACTTCGGCACGACCCTCATTACCGGCACCTACGACGCTGGCGATTCGCGTGCAGATGTCGCGGGTTCGATCGAAGGTCCGGCGGCTGGTGCCCAGCCACTCGGTGCCGACGGTTCAGTTGATTGCGAAGACGTCGCATACGTTCAGGCGAATTTCGGTGACTG
>JBFWWY010000098.1:0-8926 GCA_050245935.1 Phycisphaerae bacterium
GCGCATTCCAGAATTCACGGAGTTCGGATTGTTCGTCAATCCGTTCGGCGGTGACGACGCGACGCGGCAGAATCGCGCGGTGATGCGCGGTGCGTTCGACTGGCTGCGCGACGGCCATGTGCTGGGTATCTTTCCGGCGGGCGAGGTCGCTTCGTATTCGTGGAAGCAGCGGTGCGTGACCGATCCGGCCTGGAGCACAACGGTCGCGCGTTTTGCGGCGCGGGCGAACGCACCGGTGGTGCCGGTGTTCTTCGACGGGACGAACCGATTGCGATTTCATCTAGTGGGGATGGTGCATCCGCGGCTGCGAACGGCGCTGTTGCCGCGCGAGATGGTCGCGCGGTCCGGGCGACCGTTGCGGGCCGTGGTGGGAAATCCGATTTCGCAGAAGCGACTGGCGCAGTTCGGTCAGGCGGCGACGTCGCGCGATACTGCGGAGCGGGACATTACCGAGTACCTGCGTTTGCGCACGTATGTGCTGCGCGGACGACTGCACGAGAAAAAGACACAAGACTCGACTGACACAAGCCTCGCGCCGCATGTCGGCGCGAAAGTTGCTCACGAAATTGTCGCCCCGATTTCGCCGGCGGTTCTCGCGACCGAACTTGGCGCATTGCCGCTCGATGCCCTGCTGGTTTCGCATAACGAGTTGCGGGTGTACTGCGCCCGGGCAGCGGAAATTCCCCAGAGTCTGCGCGAAATCGGCCGCTTGCGCGAGGTGACGTTTCGCGCGGTCGGCGAAGGGACCGGAAACGCGATTGATCTCGATCGTTTCGACTCGCATTACCACCATCTGCTTGTGTGGGACGCGACGCAGCAGCGCATTCTCGGCTCATACCGCATGGGCTGCACGGACGAGATTGTGTCGCGCTTCGGCATCAGCGGGCTCTACACCAGCACGCTGTTTCGCTTTCGGCAGAAGTTGATTCGGCAGATCAATCCTGCGATCGAATTGGGGCGTTCGTTTGTCGTGCGCGATGCGCAAAAGAGCTACGCCGCGCTGATGCTGCTGTGGAAGGGAATCGGCGCGTTCGTCGCGAAACATCCGCGCTACCGCAATCTCTACGGCGTCGTCAGCATCAGCGACGGCTTCACGTCGATGACGAAAGAGCTGCTCGTACAATTCCTGCAGGCGAATCGCTTCGATCGCGATCGTGCAAAGCTGGTACACGCGAAAAATCCGCCAAAGCTCGCGCCGTTTCGCGATCTGGAAATGCGCGCGCTGTCGACGATTGTGGACGACGTGAAAGACGTCGACGAATTGGTGCGCGAAATCGAAGCCGACCGGGCGGCGGTTCCCGTGCTTGTGCGTCAATACCTGAAACTCAACGCGCGTTTTCTCGGCTTTAACGTCGACCCCGACTTCGGCGACGTGCTCGACGGACTGGTGTTCGTCGATCTCAAGAATGTCGATCGCGATGTGCTGGATCGATTTATCGGAAAGGACGAGACTGCGGAATTCTTGGCGATGCATTCGGAAGGGGCAACCGATATGAGTCGTGATTTGAAAAACCCTCGTCGTCCGGCTTTGTGACAATGCTCGAAGCCTCGCTTTGTCGAGTGAGCGCGTAATTCGCTATCGTCACCGCAGCGTTGGATTGGTCCCGCTTCCTCACGGGCGCGGCTCTGATCTCAGGCTGTTTCTTCCTCCTCATTCCGTATCCGGTTGGAACCGCCCAGATTTGAGAAGGTCGTGGTCTGTTAGTTTGAAGCCTTGTTCAAAATTGTCTCCAAAATCGGCAAGTCCTGCACAAACAGGCGCGGGATCATTTTGTTGTTGACGAACACACGCGGGATGCTGTTGATCCCGAGCTTGCGGCCGGTGGTGGCTTCCTGCACGATTTGGTTTTTGATCTCCGCCGATTCCATTGCAGTCGTCAGCTTGTCCGCGTCGAGACCCTGCGCGGTCGCGGCGGCTTTGAGCTTGTCCATCGAGAACGATTCACGATTTTCGAAGAGCCATGCGTGCATCTTCTGATACCCTTCGTCGCCGCCTAGCTGCCTGGCGGCGCGGGCGGCGGCGGCCATTTCGCAGGCGTTCTTGTGGCGCGCCTCGTTTTCGTTCAGTGTCGGATTGCACGCGTAGTTGAACGGATACAGGCGGAATTCGTATGAACCGCCATGCTTCGCGAGATATGCGCGAATCTCCGCGTCGGCGCGTGCGGTGTACGGCTCTTCAAAATCGCCGTAGACAATGATCTCCGGGCCGCTGCCGGCTTTGCCGAAGCTGCCGGCGTCGGGTGCGGGCGGAAGTCGGCGCGGCGTCATTTCCTCCCAGCGCGCGACGTAACGAGCGAGCGCGTGCGGCGGCTTGTCGTGCTCGGGGCCGACGGCGGGTGGATTCGTCGCGGCGACATTGTCGATCATCTGGTTGAGCTTCGCGGGCTGACGCCAATCCTTGAACTCGACGCCGTTGACGAAAATCATCGGCGTCATTTCGAGTCCGTAGCGCGCGGCTTCTTCGATGTCTTCCTGCACGTTCTGGAGCGTCTGGTGACTCTGCATGACGGCGGTGAATCCATCGGTGGGGACACCAGCCTGACGGACGCCTTCGAACAGGTCCTCATTCGTCCGGAACGAACCTTTCACTTCAAACAGCCACTTGTGCATTTTCCAGAACGCTTCGTTGCCGCCGAGAATGCCGGCGGCTTCGGCGGCGCGGGCCGCGAAGCAGGCGTTGCCGTGCAGATTGCGGTCGACATACCTGTTGCACTGCGTGCAGAACGGAAAATGTTTAACGGAGAGCGAAACGTCGTCGCGCTTCTCAACAATGTCCATTACGCGGCTTTCAAAAATCCGGCAGTCCGGGCATTGATAATCGGTAAACATCACAATGCGGATCGGCGATTTCTCGGGACCGAGCCGCCAGCGACCGGTGAACGGCTTGGTCGGGGCGGCGGGCTGCGCGACGGCGTTGTCATTGGCGGTACTTGCAGCATCGGCTTCGATCGCAGCCGCGATAGAGGTGTTCTGCGCAACCAGCGCAGCGAGCGCCTCGTCGTCGTGCGCCTCCACCTGCACCTGATATTCCACGATGCGCTTCTGATCCGCGACGACCATGCCGGTCATGGCGAGCGCGAAGACGGCGGCGGTGATGCCGGCGGGCGCGCTCCAAACGCGCGCGGGTCGGAACGATCTCTCAGTGACCCCGACCAGCACGAAATTCGCGATGTGGGCGGTGATGCATAACCAGCAGTGAAGTTTTTCCACGACGACAATCCCGATAAACAGAAGCGAAATGAAACCGCCGAGCCAGATCAGCCCGCGGAGCGAATACGCCACGCGTCCGCGGCTGACGAGCCAGCCGACGAGCAGCGAACCGAAATACGAGAGTGCGAGGAGCGATACGGGCACGGTGGTGCCGGGAATTTTTCCGTACATGCTTTTGGAAGCTTCATCGCATGCGCTGCCTGCACCACAACCGGGTGCAGGGGTGCCCGTGAAGTGGCTCTTGACCAGCGCGAACATGCAGGCGGAGGCGACGAACAGGCACAACGCACCGATCAGAAACGGGACCGGTTTCATCGGCGGTGGGTTGGCGGAGGATTTCGTCGGCGTTTTTGGCTTCATCGTAAAAGGTAAAAGAGTCACAAGGAAACGAAGTAACAAGCCAACAACGTGAACGGTTTTGCGATCGCCGGGTTTGCGACTGTCAGGCCGCTGGCGTTTTGAAAATCGATTATAGCTGATCGTCTTCGCCGGGCTTGCACCGGCGCGACGCCAATGTTCCCCGTTTTTCGCGAAAAACGCGACGAAGCGCCCGTTTGCGGACGCTTCGCGTGCTTCACTTTCAGTTTATTCGCATCCCATGCGTGCCTGCTCGCTATTGCGGCCGGAATGGGCGCATGTAGTCCTGTAAGACGTCTAGCAAATAGCGCCGCTGCGGGCTCGCTTCCGCAGGGGTCCGCTTGCGGCGCGATTGATCGATTTCGGAGACCGTCGGCGCGAGCGATTCGAGCGAGAAGATCGTGAAATCGCCGCCCCACGACTGGCACAGCGCGAGTTCCTGTCGCAGCGGCTCCGGCGCGCCGGGTGCGGCGGGCGGCTGGAATTTGTACGCACCGAGTCCCGGCGATATGCGGGCGTTCGGGGCCGCGTTCTTATACATCAGGATATCGGACTCGAACTGGTCAACCTTGTCCGTGTACACCATCGGCATGCCGACGTCGACCAGGCCCGCGCGGAGCCACGCGACGCTGTTCTGCAGATAGCCGTCGTAGCCGAGCTTGGGGTTCCGCCAGATTGCGGCGGAAAGGGTCGCGCCCGGACGCTCGCGATCGATGGCGTTGCGAATGCCTTCGACGATGCGCGTGATCTGGTTGCCGCGCCAGTGATTCCACGCCTGCGGGTCTTCGTCCGGCGTCTTGCCGGTTTCCTGCTGATAGAGCGCCAGCGTGCGCGGGTCGCGCGGGTAGAGCTTGGCCGCGTTCGGCGTGGTATCCCAGGCATAGCGCACGTAGTCCATGTGAATGCCGTCGACGGCGTAATTCCGCGCGACTTCAGCGGCGATGTTGATGATGTGCTGACGTACTTCAGGCAGACACGGGTTGAGAATCACGTAAAACTTGCCGAGCGGCTGCTGCTTGCCTTGCGCGTCATGCAGGAACCAATCGGGATGCGTGTACCAGAGCTGGTTGCGGATCGCCGGCGGTTCAGGGCCGCGCCAGCCGGGCATGATGTTCATCCACGCTTCGATGCGCAGGCCGTTGCGATGCGCTTCTTCAACCGCCACTGCCAGCGGATCATAGCCGGGGTGCTTGTGGTGATATTCCTTGCTCCAGGGTTCGTACTGTGACGGGTACGCGACCGTGCCCTGCCCGCGCATCTGCCAGATGACAGTGTTGAAGCCCATTTCGCGGCAACTCGCCATGATTTGCTTGATGTCATCCGGCGCGCGGTAGTGATACCGCGCAACCCAGATCGCGCGGATCGGCGTTGGGAGCTGGCGCTGCACGGCGGGCCGCGGCGTCGTTGCGGCGGGCTGCGGCGACTGGCAACCCCAGAACATCGTGAGGAACGTCGCGGCCACCGCCGCGAATCCGATTGAGCGAATATGTGAAGTTTTCATAGACGATTCATTTGAATGGTTCTTCGTGCGTCGGTCAAATTTGAATGAGGAGTGTTGAATACGAATGAAGGAAAGAAGACGCGCGAAGTCTTCGCTCACGCAAGAAGGCTGTCATTCACCCAATTTTTCCGCTGGCAGCACGACTGATGCGGATTTGCGAACTGCGCGGACAACTTTCAACATTCCAAATTCGACATTCACCATTTCCGATTCATTCCCGCTCGAGCGTAGCGGAAGCCCACGAACTGGGGTCGACGTTCCAGCCGGTCGTGTCATCGCCGATGAGATGCTGGCTGCCGTGGTCGGAATCCTTGATTTTGTAGCAGAAGCCGATGCGCGGGTGCTCGCCGGGCGACCAGCCGTGGAGGCAGGACGCGGGGATGCCGAGTTCGAGTGACCAGGAATGTCGCTCGATATGCACTCCGACCTCGATCGCGGACACGTCGATGCCCGGCGGCGTTTCCTTGGCGCGACTCATGTTGTGGATGTTGACGATCGGCTGGCGCTTGTCGCGCCCGCCGCCCATCGGCAGCGCATAGAAAAAGTGGCAGAAACGCGTGGCGCGGCGATTGTCGCGGGCGTCGCGCGTATCGATGCAGACGCGGACGCCGTCGCCTTTCCACCAGTTGGTGGCGTCGCACTTGAGCGCGCCGCTGCGCTCGGGGACGTGGAATGCGATGTAAAAGCCGGCGTCGTTCCAGGCGGCATAAACGTCGGCGAAGGCGTAGTCGTCCTCGATCTCGACGAGATAGGGCAGCAGATAGGAGTCGTCCCAGTCGCGAAGTGCACCGTCGATGCGCGGCGCTTTCGCGCGATAGCGGATGGGGAATTCAAAATGAAAAAACGCGCGTTTGCAGATGGCTTCGAGCATGGGGGAATTGTAGCGTAGGATTGCGTAGCCGGTGATTTGGATGATTTACCCGCGCTGTGCAATAGTTCCGATCGTCGGCCGGTCCGTTTGAGCGATTCTGCCGGGAAATGACTGCGGTTGCTGAAGGAACCGCCGAATTCGCGGCATTGACTGTAGAGTGAAAAACGAAAATGGTCGTCACATCGTTAAGTATCGTTGAGTAAGAACGTCGTTTGCTCTTTTTGATCCCGACGGCATAGGGACGGCTCTGATCGTTGGTGAAGAAATTGGTTCGCGCCGGTTTTTCGCGTTCACGGCCAACGGCTCGGCAGGAGCCTCGCCCTCCCAAATTTGAACTTGAAAGTCTCAAAAACGCGCCGAAGTGGAGCACTACACCCCTCCATCCCTCCACCACTTTTCTACTTCACCCCTTCATCCCTCCACCCCTCCACTCCTCCAATCCTTCACCCCTTCGCCCCCACAACCTCCCGCACCCCGAACTCGCCTTCGGCATCCGTGAACTTTCCGCGTTCGAGCACGAGGCAGCGATTCGCGAAGCGCGTGAGCGAATGATCGTGCGTGACCATGACGATCGTCTGCCCGTCGCGATGCAGGCCTTGCAGCAGTTCCATGATGCTCGCGCCGGCGGTGACGTCGAGGTTGCCCGTCGGTTCGTCGGCGAAGAGAACTTGCGGACGATGCACGAGGGCGCGCGCGAGCGCAACGCGCTGGCGCTCGCCGCCGGAGAGTTCGTTCGGTCGGTGCTTCAGGCGGTCCTTGAGACCGACGCGTTCGAGGATGGCGGCGGTGTCTTTGCGGGCGGCGGATTTCGCACCCGGCCAGTTGAGGAGCGAGACGCCGACCATCCGCGTCAGCAGCACATTCTCAAAGACGCTCAATTCCGGCAGAAGGTAGTACGACTGAAAGACAAAGCCGAAACTCGTCCGCCGCAGCCGGATGCGCCGTGCTTCGTCGCTTCTGCGATGAAATTCCTCGTTGCGGAAGGTCAGCTTTCCGGCGTCGGGGACGTCGAGCGCGCCGAGCAGGTGGAGCAGCGTGCTCTTGCCGCTGCCGGAGCGACCCATGACGACGATGAACTCGCCTTCGCGTACGTCGATGCTACAGTCGCGCAGCACCTCGAGCGTGGTGTTGCCCATGCGGTAGCTTTTGCGAAGATTTACTGCGGTCAGCATGGCGTGCCTATTCGTATCGCAGGGAATCGACCGGGTGCATCGTGCCGGCGCGGATCGCCGCCCCGAGGCTGCCGAGAATCGTCATGAAAATTCCGGTGACCACGATGGTCACCAGTTCGCTCATCCGCACGGTATTGGGAATTTCGTCGAACGCGTACACCGAGCGATCCCAGATCTGAAATCGCGGGTTCACCCGTATGAGAAAATCCTGAAACTCATTGATGTTGATCACGAAGAAGTAGCCGATCGTGCCGCCGATCAGCGTGCCGACAATTCCGACCGCAGCACCGTAAAGAATAAAGATTGACGCCACGCCGCGCGCCGAGCCGCCGAGACTTTTGATTACGCCGATGTCGCGCGTTTTCTGCAGTACGATCATGTAGAGAATGCACAGCACCAGGACGGCGGCGACGAGCGAAATGATCGCGAAGAGAATCGTGACGAGCATTCGTTCTTTCTCGACCGGCGCGATGAAATGCGCCTGCGACTGTTCCCAGGTCATCACGCTGATGTTCGCCAACACGCGACGGTCGAAATTGTCGAGATCAATTCGCGGGTCTTTGAGGAAATCGAGATAGTGCTGCTCAAGCCGCTCGGCGAGCTTCAATGCATCGATGCCCGGCGCGGTCTTGATCTGAATTTGCGAACAGCGCGCGGGAATCGTGCCGCCGTCGACCGACTCCGCTTCGTTCATCATCAGGTGCTTCTGCAGCAGATTGAAATCGCAGTAAATATGCCGCGAGTCGATGTCGTAGATGCCGGTGCGCGAATCGTCGGCGTAGCGAAACGGCACTTTGACGGGGACGTCGACGGTGCCGTTGTCGGTGATCGGCAAAATCGTGACAAACGCAATGGTGCCGCGCGCCAGATCGAGATAGCGCTTGTATTTTCCGTCGCGCTCGCGATCACAGATCAGATCGCGCCCGATGATCAGGCCGGGGCGCGGCTCACCGTCCATGATTGGCGGGGGTGCGCCGCCGACGTTTTCATCGCCGGGATTCAGATCGAACACGCCGGGTACGAGCGGCAAATCGGCTTTTCTTAGCAGTTCATTCAGGGCGGTATCCACGGAATCATCTTCGGCGATGTCGCGGCTCGCGGCGCTTTCCCGCGCGCTGCGAAACGGCTCCGGCAGGATCGGCAGGAGCGATCCGGGGTCGGATTTCGGGCGCGGCGACAATTCCTGATCGTAGCCGAGCAACGGCTGTTGCTGTTCGGCAAACGAAGTGGTGCCGGGGTAGAACTTTTCGTAGAACAGACTCTGCTTGAACGCGTTGATCTTGTAGGTTTCTTCGAGCCGCAAACCGGTGATCATCACCGTTTGCACCTGCGGGCGCTCTTTAAAGGTGAGAATGCCGACGCTGAAAATCACCGGCGAGGCGGCCTCCACTTCCGGCCATTGAATAATGTCGTCGATGAATTCCTGATAGAGCGGAAAGCCCCGCGCGGTGTTGGCCTGCACGATGACGTCGCCGAGCAAACCGCGGGCTTTCAGCTTGATCTTGTCGAGAAATCCGCCCATGACCGAGCTGACGATCACGACCATCGCGGTGCAGAGAATGACGGCGGCGATCGCGAAATACGCGATGCGACGACGGAAGAGGTAGCGGATTGTCAGAAATAATTTGTACACAGGATTCCGGTGGGCGGTCGGCGATTCCGTTCGTCCGTCACCGTGTCCTACGCAAGCGGCGACGCGCAACCGCAATCGTAGCTGGGATTTTTCGATCCGCCAATTCAGCGGCCTCGTGACGCGGAAGTCGAATCAGAGCCGGCCCGCCGGTCCCGAGGCTGCGGGACAGGCGGGGCGGCGCG
>JBFWWY010000099.1:0-8903 GCA_050245935.1 Phycisphaerae bacterium
CGTGAATTTTGAGTTTGTGCCCGCAATCTGGCGAACGAATGCGGCGGGGTCATTGACCTGGATCGCATATGTGCCGAAGGCGCGGAGACGGACGGGGCCGAACTCAGTGTCGCGCAGCATAATCGGGTTCTTGGTGCCCCACTTGAGGTCGGTGAACTGTCGCGTGCTGACGAAATAGACTTCGGCTTTAAACGGGCTGTTGAAGCCATGGTACCAGTTCAGCAGCTTGGTCAGGATCGGCAGGTTTTTGGTTTCGAGGGTGTATGTGCCGGGCTGAAAAACGTCGGCGAGCTGGCCTTCGTTGACGAAGACGGCAGCCTGGCCTTCGCGGACGACGAGCTTCGCGCCGTATTTGATTTCGTTCCCGCGCCGCTCGAAGCGGCTGACGATGGTGTCGTGTGAATCATCGAGCCACTCGATGATGTCGATGAGTTCGCCGCGAATTCGATCCCACAGGCCCATTGGTTGCCCTCACTCTCTCTTCAGACATGCGTCAGTTGGTTTCGCCGTTTGCCCCGAAACGAAACACTGCGAACAGTATAGGGCAAAGAATCGGCGTGGCGGAGATTTCACAAAAAGCGACTATCGTCCGACGATCGCGGTTGTGAGAAAAAGGAAAAACCCCGATCGCGAAAATCGCGACCGGGGCTTGTTTTCCTGACGCTCAGTCAGTCGCTAACGGATTAGCGGCGACGGAGCAGTGCGAGTGCGCCCAGGCTCAGCAAGCTGAGGCTTGCGGGTTCCGGCGTTACCTGAATGTTCAGGCTGCCGCTGACCCACTGGCCGTCGACTGCGCCTGCAACGTCATCGAAGCTCTCGAAGAATTCCATCTGGAGCATACCGTTCGGGAGAACGATGTTCGGGAGAGGAATCGTGTCGAACTTGATGATGCCACCGCTTGTGAACGGCGTCGGGCCGCCCGGAGCGTTGCTGCCTGCACCGGGGCGCAGGTTGATTTCGGCTACGCCACCCTGCGGGCCGAATGCAACACCGAGTTCGCTCAACCAGCTTGCGCCGAACGACTCGACGACAACGTCCCAACCTACACCGTTCATCTCGACCTGGGTGCCCGAGGGCAGACCTGCAGCAGCGGCTGCATCGAGCAGAACGATCGTGTTGCCCGGAGCGCCCGGAGCATCAAAGCTCTGGATGCCGGTCACGTCGAACGGAATCACGATACCGGAGAGGTCCGGCGACGGGGTGTAGGACGAACCGACGGTTTCCGTGCGCTGCGTGTAGGAAACGGGGCCACGGGTAAGCGTATCCGCCATTGCGAAACCGGTGCAGCCGATGACTGCGCTAACTGCTAGAAACTTCTTCATCATCTCCTCCTCAAGAGATAGGTGTGCATCGATGCAAGAAAGATGTTTGCGGCACCCAAGCAGATGCATCCAAAAGATTAACGCCAACGTTGACAAAACGATTGCCGATTCCGCAGGCGTATCTACGCAAAATGTAAAGAAAGGATTTGGCAGGTCGGTGGTAAGAAGATCTGATGTTCCCGTGTGCCTGCTGCTCCTCTTCCTATTCCCACTGTTAAAGCTATCTGGATGACGGCCATTAAGTCAAGCGATGTTTTTGCGAAAAAGTGGGATTTCAACGACCGGATAACGATTTTCGACGCTGTCGGCCCCGTCTTCTAAAGCCTGTTTCAGGCGGAGGTTACCCCCGGTTGGCCGGCCGGGGCGCACCGACTTACCGCTTCAAAACAGGCCGAAATTCCCGATGCGCAAGCAAGCCCCCTTCGCGAATGCGCACGAAAATGCGGTTGTCACGACGGGATACCTTCCGGTAATGTCTCACCTAGAGACGCCGTATCAATCGTGCGGGCCGTTCATTTCTTTCTCGTCGATCAGGCGTGCTGGTTTGTGGATTTTGTTCTGAAATTCATGAAATTGCCGCAGTTCTGCGGCATGAGGGAGTGGAAATGCGCCATTTCAGAAGCGGGGATCGGTACCGAACAGTCGCCATACTTTCTTTCACCGCACTTTCGGCGGGAGTTGCCTCCGCCATCGAGCCGTTTACGGAGGAAGCGATTTCGCGCGGTATCAATCATGTGACGAACGATGATCTTTTCCAGCTCGGCAGCGGGGTTGCGTTCGTCGATCTGGACAATGATCGCGATGCGGACGTGGTTGCACTCGGCGGCCCCGGCGGCCGCGTACGAATTTATGAAAATGACGGCACCGGCCACTTCACCGACCGTTCTCTTACCGCCGGAATTCCATTTCTGACGAATGCGTCTGGTGTCACGGCAGCGGACTATGACGATGACGGAGACCAGGACCTCTTCATTTCAACGTGGCTGGTGGACAACCTGCTGCTCCGCAATAACGGTGGATTTACTTTCACCAATGTTACGGCGATTGCACAAGTCTCCGACTTTGGTGCCGGTACCGGTTGTGCGTGGGGTGATTACGACAATGACGGCTGGCTCGACCTGTATGTGCCAAACCGCTCCGGCACCGCGAACAATTTTCTGCCCAACCGCCTGTATCACAACCTCGGAAACGGGACGTTTGAGGAAGTCGCCGGGCCACTCGGTGTCACGGACGGAACTTCGCCGACGCTTTTGATGACGTGGCTGGATTTTGACCGCGACGGCGACGCGGACATTTATCTTGGGACGGACAAGGGTGATCAGCCGCAGTGGGACAATCGGCTGTATCGCAATGACGGCGGCACGTTTACGGATATCACGTATCCGTCGGGGACGCAGGCCGATGTGCACTGCATGGGCATTGCGATCGGGGATTGTGACTTGAACGGCTGGGCCGATCTCTATGTCACCAACGTACACGCCGGCAATAAACTGCTCATGAACAACGGCAACGAGACTTTTTCCGATCTGACCCTCGCGACGGGGACGGGATCGTACGAGGTTGGCTGGGCGACCGCGTTTCTGGACTTCGACCACGACATGGTGCTCGACCTGTACGTCAGCAACCAGAATGCCGCCAACCGCCTTTATCATGGAACTCCGGGAGGAACCTGGCCCGATGTCGGTCCGGCGCTGGGTGTGGCGTCTCCGGAGTCATCTTACTGCTTTGCATTGGCGGACATCGACAATGACGGCGACCTGGACATCTTGGTTCAGCGGCACGCCGCTCCCCTGGCGCTGTATATCAATCACGAAGGCGAGTTGCACAGTTGGGCCAAATTCAACGTCGTCGGGCAAGGGCATAATCGATTTGCGATCGGCGCACAGATCGACGTGACGGCCGGCGGCGTGACTCAGATGCGAGAGGTTCATGCCGGCGCCAACCACAAATCTCACAATGAACTCATTCTGCATGTCGGTCTCGCGGAAGAAACACTGATCACCGAAGTGCAAGTCCTCTGGCCCGGTGGGGACACGCGGCTGATTCGGAATCTGCCAGCCAACCAGACGCATGACATTTATCCGCCGGAGCGCTTGGGCGACATGAACTGCGATGCCGTGATCGGCGTGGGTGATATCGGGTTCTTTGTCACGGCACTGACGAATCCGGAACAGTACAGCACATTGAATCCCGGTTGTCCGCGGGATCTCGCGGATGTCAACAACGATGGCACCGTTTCGGTTGCGGATATTGGCGCCTTCGTCGCACGAATCATCGGCAGTTAGGTCACATCTCCAAATCGACAGATTGAAACGAAGGGAGCGGCGCGCCTCGCGCGACCGCCCCCTTTTTTTGTCAGGCGATGCATCGCTCCCCCCACCCCCCCGCGATCTGATTCGACCGAAAAACCTCGTCATCCCGCACCCTCCGGCATTGCTGCGGGCGGGGCGAACCCGAAAAAGTCGTACGATTTGGCATTCTCGCGGCCTCTGCTGCGAGGAACGGACCGTTCTGCGCTTGGCGCAGGGCGATGGGCAACGCCATGATTGGCGACATGAATTCCTCAAAAGACACGAGAGATCGAGAGATGACTTCGATTACTGCCGGAACGATGTCCTCAGGCGACATTGCGCCTCCACTCCCGCGCACGTCCACAGCCTCCCGCACGGTGGAAGACCGACTGTGGATCGCCGCCGAAACGACAGTGGTCTTCATCATCGGCTATTGCCTCATGCTCTATCTGTACAGCGGCACCGGAACAGTCAATGGCGACTACGTCGGCGTGCCGGCTCACGATTCGTGGTATCACATTCAGATGGCGGCGCTGATGCCGCAGATCGGCCTCGTGGGAGATTTTCGCTGGCTGCAATATTCCTATTTTATGAATGAGGGGCATGACTTTGTCAGCCACCATTACGGCTTTCACGTTCTGCTGATTCCGTTCGTGTACGCGGGCGATTGGCTGGCGGGAGACTTCGCGACCGGCGGGCGCTGGGGGATCTGCTTTTTCTTCGGCACCGTTCTGGCGCTGTTCAACTTGTTGTTGATACATGCGAATGTTCGCTGGCGCTGGCTGTGGCTGGTTGCCTTCTTTTTGCTGCCGGATCAATTTTTCCACCGGCACTCGTACGTCCGCGCGATTGCACCGTCGCTGATGTTCATGTTTTTCATTCTTTTCTTTCTGTTTAAAATCAAACCGATCCTGACCGGCATTTTTGTTGCGCTCTATGTGCATCTGTATCTCGGTGCCGTGATGTTTTCGCCGATCATTGTCGCGGTGTATTGCTTCGCATGCCTGCTGGGGCCGAAAGGGAATCGACAGTTTTTGTGGAAGCTGGCGCTCGCGGCGTTTCTCGGATGGTGGGTCGGTGTGCTGACGTATCCCTATCGTCGCGGCATGTACGAGTTTCTGCTGATGCAGGTGTTCGGCACCGGCCTCTCGCCGGATATCGAAGTCGGTCGCGAATGGAAACCCTATGAAGGCGTGTGGTGGTTTGCGAGTATGGCGGGTTCGCTCCTGCTCATCTGGGCAATTTCACTGATTGCCCGCGTCAGGAGCGGTCGTTCGTTTGACGGCAAAGAAACGACGTTGCTTGTTTTGAATTTTGTGTTTCTGTTTCTCACGTTCAAGTCGCGGCGATTCATCGAATACTGGCCGGCGTTTGCGCTGCTGTCCGCCGCGTATATGTTCGCGCCGCTCTCGCAAAGAATCGCTGCCTGGTGGAATCGTGACTGGGAAGCGGACGATCAGAAAGGGGCGATCGCGCGCTATGCGCTGCTGGGGCTGACGGTTTTCGTTGCGTGCTTGTCGCTCGTACAAGCGCTCCGCTACGCATTCTTCCCCAAGACGCTGTCGGAAGCCGATCTGCAATGGCGCGAGATCGCGGAGCAACTGGTCGCGAATGGGTATCTGTGGGTACCGATTCTCTTGTACGTCACATTCTTATTCGTCCGCGCGGCGCTGCAGCGCGACTGGACGCGGAATCAGCGGCTGATCGCCATCAGCGTGACGCCGTTCGTTGCGATCGCGAGTATCGGTGCCGTCACGCTTGGCGCGGGTCAACGAATTGCGGGTGTGCGTCAAGCCGCTCGCTGCACGTACGACATCAACGCCGTGAAAGGGGCGCTCCAATACATCGCCGATCATTCCGAGGAAGGCGAGATTATATTTACCGACGACTGGGATGATTTCGGACTGCATTTCTACCACAACTGGCACAACAACTATATCGTCGGGCTTGACCCCAAGTTCACGCACGCGCGGCGGCCGGATCTGTGGGAGCGATTTGTGCGGATTACGCGCGGACAGACGCCGACGGACGTCGACGTGGAAGTGCCGAGCGAGGACGGCAAGACGCGCAGCAAGGAGAAGATTCATATTTCGCTGGAGGACATCCGTACGCACTTCAAAGCGTCGTTCGTGCTCGTGGATTCGAACCATCGCCCGCTGCGCCGGCAGCTTTCCCGCGCAGCAGGGTTTGCCCAACAGGTCTATCCGTGCGATGAATCCGGAAAGTGCGACGAGGAAGCGCCGTACGTGGTATACAAAATTCTCGACGAGGGTGCGTATTCTGAGCCGACCCGCGAGGACATGCTGGGCGCGAGCGGGATTCTTTATCTCAACGATCTGAAGCCGGCCGAAGCCACGAAGGAAGGCTGTCTCGGCATCAACCGGCAAATCGACGGACGCCGCATTCAGGCGGATGCAAAGGTGCATTTGCGGGGTATTTCGATCGGGGCGGGATGTGAAGTGACGTTTCAGATTCCGAAGGGGTACATTTCGCTGGAGTCCACGCTCGGCGCGATGCCGCCGACGGAGAACGCGCCCATCGGGTACACGATCCGGCTGGACGAAAAGACGGTCGTCAGCAAATTGATTGAACCGACCGAGTCGTGGACCGAAGCGCTGCGGATTCCGATCGAAGATGCCAAAACGATCACGATTTCTGTCTATACCGAGGGTGATGCGGCAAAGGGCGGCGCGATCAATTTCGCTTCGGCACGTTTACTGACCCGGTAGAAATGCGGAGGACTATTGAATTTTTTCGCCGGTGAGACGGGCGACTTCGACACAGTCCTTGTCGCCGCGACCGCTGAGATTGATCACGATTGTCTCATCTTTCTTCATGTTGCGCGCGAGAGGAATCGTCGCCGCGACGGCGTGGGCGGTTTCGAGCGCAGGTATGATACCTTCCGTGCGCGAGAGCAGGCCAAATGCCCGAAGTGCATCGGTATCGTCGACCGAAGTGTAGTGAACGCGCTTCGCTTTGTGCCAGAAGGCGTGTTCCGGACCGACACCGGGATAGTCAAGTCCGGCTGACACGGAATGCACAGGCAGTGTCTGGCCGTCATCATCCTGCAACACAATGGTTCGCATGCCGTGCAGGACGCCGACTTTACCTTTTGACAACGTTGCGGCGTGTTGCGTGGTTTCAATTCCGTGTCCCGCGGCTTCGACGCCCACCAGTCGGACATCCGCATCTTTGATGAATGGATGGAACATTCCCGCGGCGTTGCTTCCGCCGCCGACGCACGCGACGACGCAATTCGGAAGCTTTCCCTCGCGCTCGAGAAATTGCCGGCGGGTTTCGTGGCCGATGACGGCCTGGAAATCACGAACGATGGTCGGGAAAGGGTGCGGTCCCATCACGCTGCCGATGATGTAGTGCGTGTGGTCGCTGGTCGCCATCCAGTCGCGCATCGCTTCGTTGATGGCATCCTTGAGCGTCTTCTGGCCGCTCTCGACGGCAGTGACCGTCGCACCCATAAGCCGCATGCGATAGACATTCAGCGCCTGGCGACGGACATCCTCAGCCCCCATGTATACCACGCATTCCAGTCCGAGCATGGCGCAAGCGGTCGCGGTGGCGACGCCATGCTGGCCGGCGCCGGTTTCAGCGATGACACGTTTCTTGCCCATGCGCTGGGTGAGCAAGGCCTGGCCGAGGGTATTGTTGATTTTGTGTGCGCCGGTGTGATTGAGGTCTTCGCGTTTGAGAAAGATGCGAGCACCGCCGGCGTGTTCGGTGAGACGCGGGGCGAAATAAAGCGGGCTCGGGCGTCCGACATAATCTTTGAGGAGCGTGTTGAGTTGATCCCAGAACGTCGGGTCTTCCTTTACGGCAGAGTAGGCCTCGTCGAGCTGCTGAACCGCGGCCATCAGGACTTCGGGGACGAACTGCCCGCCGAAATCGCCGAAGTAGCCGGTGCGGGTGACGGATTCTGCCGTAGCGGTCATGGTGCGCGTCCTTTCGTGCATCGTACGAGTGTAGCGGGGGCAAGCGGCAGTTTCGACGGTTGCCGTGTTAGCGTTTGGTGAAACTCTCCCCCAGCCCTGCCGTTGAAGAGAGGGCAACAAATCGCTGTGAATGTCCACTCCGAACATCGCATAGAAGCAGAGATCGTTCGCACCGCTGCGGCATGCGGGGACGAATCACACGATATCTGGAGAGCTTGGAATGCTTGTGCTTGGCTACGGCGTCATTTGTTATGGGCTGTTTTTTGCAACATTTCTTTACTTGATCGGCTTCGTCTCTGGATTTGTCGTGCCGAAGGCGATGAACGACGGCACGACGGGATCGCTCGCGGTCAGTGTGCTGATCAATTTCGGGTTGATTCTGCTGTTCGGCCTGCAACACAGCGTCATGGCGCGGCCGACGTGCAAGAAGCGAATCACGCAGTACATTCCGGAAGCGGCAGAGCGGAGCACGTTTGTGCTCGCGACATGTGCGGTGCTGGCGTTGACGTTCTGGTTGTGGCGACCTCTGCCAAACGTGATATGGGATCTTAAGACGCCGGCACTTCGTGGGGCAGTGCATGGACTGTCGTTTGCGGGGTGGGGATTGGTCCTGTACTCGTCATTTCTGATCAATCATTTCGATTTGTTCGGCTTGCGGCAGGTGGTGTTGCATTTTCGCGGTCGCAAGTATTTTGAGCCGGGGTTCTGTATGCCGCTGGCCTACAAGCTGATTCGAAATCCGCTGATGCTGGGGATGGTGATCGGAATCTGCGCAACGCCGAGCATGACGGTCGGACATCTGATGTTTGCGACGTTCATGACGACTTACATCTTCATCGGTGTGTATTTTGAGGAACGCGATCTCGCGAAAAAGCTTGGGCCGGATTATGTGGCGTATCGACAGCGAACGCCGATGTTGGTACCGAGATTGCAGCGGGGGCGCGGGGCGAAAGTTGCCCTTGAGGATTCCGGGACTGTTGCAGCGGCAGTTTGACGTCTGGATTGCGCGATGATTCAGCGCGCCTCCGAATGCGGACTTCTTAAATCGGAAGCGCTGGTGGAGGAGCGCCCCCCGCGTACGCACATCGTTGGCTTGACGCGCCCGCGCTGGGGGGATGATTTACGCGCGGGCTTCGGGAAATTTTTCGGCGACCTTCTTCAAGGCAGCAAGGCATTGGTCGAGGTCGGCTTTCGAGTGGCCGGCGGAGATCTGGCAGCGGAGTCTGGCTTCGCCGCGCGGGACGACGGGGAAACCGAATCCGCTGACGAAGACGCCCTGATCGAAGAGCGCTTGCTGCATTTTGATCGCGGTTGCGGTTTCGCCGACGATGACCGGCACGATC
>JBFWWY010000100.1:0-8870 GCA_050245935.1 Phycisphaerae bacterium
ACCGATTCCACGCCGCGACCGATCCCTTCGATCCCGGTGGACGTGCCGGTGGACAGCGGGGAGATCGATCCTGATCTGCCCGATCTCGATTCGCCGCTGGACATTCCCATTTCCATCGTGATCACCACCGGTGTTGAGGGCGCAATCAACATTCTCCCCGGCGTCGAGCAATCGGTTTCGTATGAAGTATTCGGCGGTCGTCCCCAGGATGGTGCCATTCGCGTGCAGTTGATCTACGATGGAAACGGCATTGATCGCACCGGTGACGAAGTCGTACTGGTCGAGAACCTGCCCGTGCGCGGCACGATCGATTACCCGACCCTCAATATTCCCCCGGGAAGCTATTTTGTTGGAATTCGCGCTTCGAACACCACCTCGTCGGCAACCCGATTTGCGGCATCGCGCCTCGAAATCGTCGGAGCGGCCACCGCGCAACTGACGCGTCCGACGGCGGACTTGCGCGTTCGACCTTCCGGCACGATTCAGGTGCGCGGTTCGATTGAAACGCTGGCGCGCAATGTCGCATGGACGGTTTTCACCGATCAGGATGGCGTGTTCAACGGCAATGAAGTCGATTCATTTGCCGGCGGCGGCAAAGCGGTCGATGGGGCGATTTTCCCGCTGAGCCTTCCCCGCGGTGACCATTTCCTCGGGATCACGATTCGCGACTCACTCGGGCAGGACTTTGTTCGCTATTTTTCCGACGGGGTAAGCGATTGCGTGAACGGCGTCGGCTGTCGAAAGTTTACGGTTGACGCGCCGCCGGAAATCGTGATCTCCTCTCCGACTGCGTCCATCATCGCCCAGCCGGGCGATGCGATGATTCACATCGAAGCGGTCGTTTCGGACGCCGAAGGCGACGCGGCGGTGACGATTTTCCGTGATGCGGATGGCACGCTGAACAATAATGAGTTTGATCTTGCGACCTTCCAGCTTTCCGGCCCGTCCGACAGCTTCTCGTTCGACTTCGATACCACCAATCTGTTTCCAGGCCTTTATCGCTTCGGCGTCAAGGTCGATGATGGCGGCGGCGTTGTCGCGACGTATGCTGCCGGAACGCTCAATGTGCCTTTGCCGCCCAGCGTGAGCGGAGAGGTGCTCCTGCCGGCGAACGGTCGCATTGGGCATCGCACGGATCAGGAAACGGCGACGGTTCGTTTTCGCGTTACCGATCCGAATCGCCGGTTGCGCCTGCAGCCGCTCGGGATCGTCGTGAATCTTTACCGCGACGACAATACGGACGGCGTGCGCGATTCCGCGACGCCGCTTCAGACGTTGACAAACGGCCGCTTTGGAATTCCTTTTGCGGCCGGGAACAACGAGTTTGAGGTTGATCTGTCGACGCTCGCTCTCGATCCGGGTGCGGATGGAACATCGGAAGTGCTCGTCGAGATTCTTCTGTCTGAAGTCATCGGCAACGATGTAAAGGTTGATCCGGAGCCGGCGATCCGCCTGGATACGATCGAACCGAATATTCAGGTGACGTTCCCGGGATTCCCCGTATATCCGCTTCAGGTGCAGATTAATTCGCTGAGTCCGGATCTGGAGTTTACGTACGAACTTTTTGACAATAACGAAGTCACCGTGACACTCGTGATGGTCAACGTCGACACCTCTGGGTTCTACTTCATTCCGGACGGAACGGAAACGATTGAACCGAACGACGTGATCAGTCGCACCGTTCAATTGCACAACGTCGAGGGACTGCCGTCGGGAGACTACATTCTCGGCTTTGTCGTGCAGGACAGTACCGCACAGCCGATCGATATGGATCTGGTTGCGCCGGTGATCACGATCAGCAACTAACGGAGCCGGATTCGGGTCGTTACAGGAGGCGCACCAACGTACGCTTGCAAACCCAAGTTTGGTGCGCCGGCAATCAATCCGAAAAATCGTCAACCTGACGTTCACAAACCGGCGACAAGTCGTCGGTTTGTGCTTCATTTTCTCTTGTGGTTCATTGCCTTTCATGCGTTCTACTACGCGCCCACCAGCCCCGATAGCGCGCGCGAGCGGACCACGCGCGCTTTGCTTCGCGGATACGCAACAGGTGCGGCCAGTTTCTTGCGCCTGTTCGACCAAGAAGTGACGGCGATTGACCGAACGGTTTCCGGAAGGGTCCAACTTCAGATCGCCAGAAACTGTGATGCGATTCAATCAAAAATTGTTGTGCTGAGTGCGATTCTTGCGTTTCCCGCGTCTTGGCTTCGCAAGCTTTCTGGTCTTCTCGCATGTCTGGCTGCAATTGCACTGCTGAACCTCCTGCGCATCGTCACGCTGTACTGGTTGCTCCGGGATTGGCCAGATTGGTTCGAGTTTGTTCACCTGAAGGTGTGGCAACCGGTGATGGTTGGTGCAGCCATTGTGCTGTTTGTATGCTGGACACGCTATGCCCTCCGAACCCAACAGCCCGTCGAAACGACTTGACCAAACTAAAGTTTCTTGGTTTGCAGCGATCTCTGTCGGCGTATTCGTTGCGTTGCTGCTGGCCATGTCGATTCTGAAGCCAGCCACGACAAGTGTGTTCCGGGCGCTCGTCTCCTCAATCACAGGCCTACATCGCAACGCTGAGGTGCGGGTGTTGGATCGCACGGAAGCGATTCTTGCCGGGCAGACGTTGCCGTCATCGTGTGATCTCGCGGTTTCGCTGACGAATTCTCAGTCGGGCAGTGCCGCTGTACTCGCAATGGACAGCGATCATCACCTGTTTCTGCCGTTCGCCGCGCTGGCAGCGCTTTGTGCGGCGACGCCCGGCCGCATTCTTCGAAGGCTGCTTTTATTCGTGGCGTCTCTGGCACTGCTGATCGGATTTCTGTGGTTGAGCATATGGGTCTTGTTTGCCGTCACACTTTCCACACCACCGGTAAGCGCCGGGAATTGGCCCGGGTGGGCGGTGAAAGTCGGGGAGACTTTCCTGCGCGCCTGGATGGATCCACCAGCGTCGCGGTATGTGATCCCATTGCTGATCTGGCTGATCGTCGCCTTTCGCGTTCGCGACTGGATAACGGTGAAAGTGTCGGCGGATTGACGAAGAACCGCGCGGCTGCATTCACTTCCCGCTACGATACCCGGCGAACACGATGCTGCGACGCAACCAACAAACGAACGCGATCGGTCTCCTGATCGGCTTACTGGCGACGGCAACGGTCCTTTTTGTGTATCTGTCCGGGGCCTTGGACTGGCTCGAGTTTCGCACACTCGACCTGCGGTTTCGATCCGAGGCGATCAATCCGATCCCATTCAGTGATCAACTGGTTTCGATCGACATTGACGATCGGTCGCTTGAACTCGTCGGACGCTGGCCATGGTCGCGTGACGTGCAGGCGGCACTGATTCGCATTCCCGCGGAATGCGGTGCTCGCGCGATTCTCGTCGACTTGGACTGGAACGAGCCCGAAAATCCACGCCCGGAGCACGGATTCGCGCCGTCGACCCTGAACACGGAGGACGATGGACCACGACTGGCGATGCCAAACCTGATCTATCCTGATCAGGTGTTACGCGGCGCGATTGCCCGCGCCGGCAACGTTTTTCCCGCTTTTCATAATTATCACACAGATCAATTCGAACGCGCGCCGGTATTTTCCGAGGCAGTTGCGCATTTGCTGGCAGGCGAGGAGGTTGCTGCACGAACTGCCATCGCAACCATGCATGACCGGTTTTTACCCGCGACCGAACTGAGTGCATTCGATCGCGTCGAGGTGGCCGCCACCTTGTTGCGCGAACCGGCGGCCAGTGCCGACGAAATCGCGACGCAGCTTTCACTTCCGCTCGACATGGTGCGGGGCCTGTTTGGGAGACTGCGCGAAGCTGCCTACCGGCTGCTGCTACGAAGCTGGCTGGACGCCGATCCCGCGCGCTATGCGTTGCCGGCGCAGGAAATTCTGCAGCAGCTCTACGCGTATGTGCGCGGCGAAGCGATGACCGCGACCACGCAAACGCCCCAGCTCGCGGCGCTGGACCATGCCCTGAATGAAGTCTTGTCTGTTCATTTCACAGTGCGGCCGCCGCTGATCGCGCCCGGAGTTGCCCGGGAGATTGCGCATCCGGTCGAAGGAATGGGGCCGGTCTATTTTCCGCTCGCGGAATACGCTGCACGACCGGGATTCGTCAATTTTTCCCCCAGTCACGCCGACAATGTCATGCGGACGGAAACGCTCCTCGAATCGTACGGGGAGGCTTTCGTCGCGCAGCTTGCGTTTGCAGTGGGTTGCGAAGTGCTGCATGCGCTTCCCGACAGTTTCAGCTTACGCCAGACGTTTACGCAAAACCGTTTCCTCGAAATCTCTCCGCCGGGTGCCGCGCCGTTGCGCATACAGCTTGATGATCTCGGGCGCGCCGTCGTGCCGTGGCTCCCCATCGAGCGGATGCCGTTGACGCAAGACCGGTTTCTTCCTGCTTCGCTGTTCGTGGAAGTTCAGGAAAAGGAAGACGCGATCGAACAGAATCGCCGATCCATGCTGGACGCGATCGCGACGTTGCAGGCGTCGGCTTTTTTTGGTCCGAGTGAAGAAAAGCTCCCCTGGTTGGACGATGCGCGCGCCGCAGCGGATGAATTCCGCGCCGCGCGGATGTTCATTTCGTCAACTGATTATGCGTCGGCCCGGTCCGCTTATGACCTCGCGTTCACGCGATTGAATCAAGAACTCGATCGCGCGCGATTGCCGCGCTCAAACGCCGAAAGCGAAGTCACAACGCCCGAAGATTTGGCGATTGACGCGGAGCTGGAATTCCTGGATGAGGCCCGGCGCGCCAATGTTCAGCTTTATGCGCAGGTCGGCGCACTGCGCGATCGACTCCGCGCGCGGATCGAAGAGAAGATCTGCCTCATCGGCTATACGGCGACGTCACTTGCGGATATGAAGCCGACCCCCGTGTCGCGCAGCATGCCCGGCGTCCGCGCTCACCTCAATATGCTCAACGGCATGTTGACGGGGCACATGGTTTCCTGGATGTCGACTCTGCAGGTTGGGGTCTGGACGGTGATTGCGGGATTTCTGATGTCGGCGCTCACGGTGGTTCATCGCCGCCGCGCGCTGTTGTGGCTGGTGCTGGGGTCGGGATTGACGATAGCTGTTGCGGCTTTCCTGTTTCATCGCGACACCTACTGGCTCCCGGTGGTGCCGATTCTCGGCGCGCTGTTCCTGAGTTACGCGGGCATCGCGTTGTATCAGTACGGCTTCGTGGACCGCGAGCGCCGGGCGCTGACCAAGACGCTCGGACAATACACGTCCGCGACACTGGCGCGAAAAATGGCCGAGCAGCCGGAACTCTGTCAGAAAGCGGAGACGCGTGAAGTGACGGCGATGTTCACGGATTTAGCGGGATTTACCAGTATTTCCGAAGAAATCGGCGCAGAACGAACCCAGCGTGTTCTGAACGTTTCGCTGGGCAGTCTCACCGAAGTCATGCTTCAGCACGAAGCGATGATCAACAAATTCATCGGCGACGGCGTGTTCGTCTTTTGGAATCCTGTGATTCATCCCCAGGAGGATCACGCGCAGCGGGCCTGCCATACGGCGCTGGAGCTTTTTGAGGCACTGGATCGTGTTGCGGCGGACATGGCGCGAAACAACGGCGACGAGGTATTCTCGCGGCTGCGCCTTCGCGTGGGCATTGCGACTGGAAACGCGGTTGTCGGGCCCTGCGGTTCGGAGCAGAAATATGATTACACCTGCATCGGCGATTCGGTGAACATTGCGGCGCGCCTGGAATCTGCAAACAAGTTTTACGGTACTCGAATCCTGGTCAGCGGGCCCACCCGCGATGCGGTAGGTGACGCATTTGAGTTCCGGACGCTTGGCGCGGTGCAGGTCAAAGGAAAGTCCCAGGCGGTTCCGATTTATGAACTGATCGGCAAGCGTGGGACTGTGGATAACGGGACGCTGAACTATGCACGTACATTTTCCCGCGCGATCGACGCTTTTCAGTCACGCGACTGGCCCGCCGCCATCCGCGACTTTCGCGCCTGTGCCGAAATGCGCCCCGATGATCGTGCTGCGATCGTATATCTGGAGGCCGCGGACGCGGCATCGCTCAACGCACCGGCGGCGGATTGGAACGGCGCGTTGGCGCTCATTGAAAAATAGCGGAAACAAAATTCTCAGCCGCGCACTGGTGTAATTCACTTTGGCTGATATTTTCACCGGCGGCCCGTGAGATCAGGTCGAGGAGCATTTATGGCAGTGAGCGACATTCAACTCGAATTCACCAACGCACTCGCAGAGCGAGTCGGCCCCGCGCACGGCTTGGCGCGCAGTGAGCTTCAGGGATCGAGCGACAAGCTGAAGGACATCATCGCGGCGGTGGAAAGCGAGCGAAAGCAAGGGAAGCATCGCTACAGGGATTTGCCCGCAGATGGGAAAATGGTTGCCGCCGTGAATCAGGCGGTTCGCGCGCGCGCCGGAAAGTATGAGAATCTTGTCGTCCTCGGAATCGGCGGCTCGGCGCTCGGCAATATCGCCCTGCAAGGCGCATTGAACCCGCCATTTTACAACATGCTGCCCGCAGCTTCGCGACGCGGTCCGCGCTTGTATGTCATGGACAATGTTGATCCCGTGCAGTTTTCGGCGCTGATGGATGCACTGGATGCCGGATTGAAAAAGACGCTTTTCAATGTCATCAGCAAATCCGGCGAGACCGCTGAAACCGCGGCCCAATTTCTGATTGTTCGCGACATGCTGAGCGAAAAGCTCGGCGCAAAAAGAATGCGCGAGCAGATGCTGGTGACGACCGACCCCGCGCACGGAACGATGCGCGAAATTGTCGACGACGTCGGCTACGACGCACTCCCCGTTCCCGATGGCGTAGGTGGACGGTTTTCCGTCTTGTCGGCGGTGGGTCTTTTTTCCGCCGCAATGTGCGGCATCAACATCAAAAAATTGTTAGCCGGCGCTGCGGAGATGAGCGAACGTGCTGCGAACAAATCGCCGTCAAAGAATCCGGCGGCCATGCTCGCGCTGTTGCTTTACGAGTTTTACTCACGGGGCAAGCGCACCCACGTGATGATGCCCTACAGTTCGCAATTGCGCGATCTCGCGGACTGGTATCGTCAGCTATGGGCGGAAAGCCTGGGCAAGATGAACGCGCTGGACGGCCGACAAGTCGGAATTGGCCCCACTCCAATCATGGCGCTCGGCGCAACGGATCAGCACTCGCAGGTACAGCTCTATCGCGAAGGCCCGAATGACAAAGTCTTCATCTTCCTCGAAGTCGAAAAGTTCTCGAAAGATGTGAAAATCCCCCGCAACGCCGGAACGCCGAAGCCGCTCAAATACTTGCAGGGTGCGTCGCTTGGGAAGCTCCTGAATGCGGAAAAGAAAGCGACGGATTTTGCGCTGGTCGAGAGCCGTCGACCCTGCCTGACCATTCGGTTTCCCAAAATTGATGAACATACCGTCGGTCAGTTCATCCTGCTGTGGGAGGCCGCGACAACGATCGCGGGCGCGTTGTTCGGGATCGACCCGTACGACCAGCCGGCCGTGCAACGAGGGAAAATTCTCACCTTCGCGCTGATGGGCAACGCCGACTACAGCGACGAGCGCGATCGGTTGGAAAAAGCGATGAGCAGTGTCCGGGGTGCGGTTGTTTGAACGATGCGGAGTAGCGCTTGAACTACGCGGTGATTCTTGCCGGCGGCGCGGGGACACGACTATGGCCGTTGAGTCGTCGCGATCGCCCGAAACAATTCTTGAGACTGATCGACGATCACTCTCTGTTGCGGCACTGCGCGGATCGTGCGGGTGCGGTCGTGTCGCGCGAGCATATTTTCGTGGTCACTGCCGAGCATCTGGTCGCAGCGACAGTTCGGGAACTACCCGAAATCCCGCGTGAAAATATTCTCGCTGAGCCCGCGCCGCGAAACACCGCCAGCGCAATCGGTCTCGCGGCCAACTTCCTCGCGGCGCGCGATCGCGATGCCACGATGCTGGTTCTTCCCGCCGACCATTTTATTCAGCCGGTGGAACGATTCGCGGCGGCGGCAAAGTTGGCGATACAGGCGTCCCAGGAAATGCCGGAAGCACTCGGGACGTTCGGTGTCCCGGCGAGCGCGGCCCGAACCGAACTCGGCTACCTGCGCATGGCGCCGGGGCCGCGAACGTCCATCCAGCGCGTGGAGCAATTCGTAGAAAAGCCTGATCGCACCACTGCAGCGCAGTATGTGAGCAGTGGAGAGTATTGGTGGAACTGCGGAATTTTTGCGTGGCGCGCGGAGGCGCTTCTGGCGGAGATGGCCAGACAGCTCCCGGTGCACTATTCGACGTTGCAAAATTTGGCAACACACTACGCGCCTGCGCAGGCAGCATGGCGCGACGCCTGGAATTCGCTGTCCCCAATCTCGATCGACTTCGGCGTGATGCAGGGGGCTCAACAGGTCTTTGCGGTTTCGCTCGACTGCGTGTGGCGCGATCTCGGGTCGTTTGAAGCGATCGCGGAGTTCTGGCAGGAGCAGGACGGCAATCGCGTCAGCCCGCTGGCGAAGGCGGTACAACTGGATTGCAGAGGAAACATACTTTTCTCCGACGCGGAGGAATGGATCTGCACGATTGGCGTCGAGGACCTTCTGTTGATCCGCAGCGGCAATGTCACACTCGTCTGTCGAAAGTCCGATGCCGATCGCATTTCAGCGCTGGTTCAGGCACATCCCGAGATTGGCTAAATTGGCGATGGCATAGCTCGGGTTGTGTCTGGATCTCAGTTCCCCCCCAACCGGTTCGATTGACAGCGCCCGCACCCGCGAATAATTTGCGCTGGGTTTTCGCAGCGATGAATCTACGCAGGGAGGCGAAATGCACATCCTGATTCTTCTCGTATTGTCATTATTTCTCGTATTTGCCGCTCCCGGTCAGTCGTCTTCCGTCGAATCACCG
>JBFWWY010000101.1:0-8860 GCA_050245935.1 Phycisphaerae bacterium
TGGCGTCACCCTGTGGGTGCAGGGATGCCGGACTCCGAACTCGTCGCTCTGCCTGCCCCCCGGCGGCGCAGGGATCGAGGACAATACGGTCGGCCGATGTATCGAGTCGTGCGGCCGGTTGATCCAAGGGCCCGGCTGCGTGCTGTTCCGCGCGGATGACAATACCGAGTATTGGCTGGAAAATACCGGTGGGCTCCCGGTGGGCAGCCGATTGCGCGTGCGCGGCTGCGAAGGCCCGGACGTGACGCCGTGCGATATCGATCTGCCGTTTCCGTCGATTTTGAACAATACGGTGTTTGGTCCGCTCGGCGACATGAATTGTGATGGCATCGTCACGGTCGGCGATATCGGGCCTTTCGTCCTCGCATTAACGAATCCGGCCGCGTACATGATGCAGTTCCCGGACTGCGAGATTCGCCGCGCGGATATCAATTGCGACGGCATTGTCAGCGTCGGCGATATTGGGTTGTTTGTGCGCTTGTTGACGAACGCCGGCGGATAGACTTCTTTTTGTGGCACCGGCGTCTTTGCTGGTGCGCTATCCGTGTGGCACCGGCGTTCCGCGCGTGCGTGTCGTGCCCGTTTTTCCGCCGCTTCGTCTTACAAGACGAAGCGGCATTTTGCTTTGGTGCTCAGCAAACTGATAGACATCCGCCAAAGTTGGTAGGGGGCTGTATTTGTGTATGTTCGTCAATCCGCACCAGCGAGACGGCGATGCTCCCCTTGTTGTTGGCGCGGTGCGCGAAACCACATGTAAGAGAGGCGGTCGAAGCTACTGGCGTTGGTGCGCGTCGCGGGTACGGTATGCGTTCGCAGATTCTGGAAACGGCTGAATTAGAGTTCCGTCCGTCGGTTTCGTGTGCGCCGGATGCCCGCACTCCGCTGATAGGGAGCTGTTGCCTACGTTCGGATCAATCGGAGAAAAGGAACGCGACGCATGCAGTGGCCGATACTCGTTGTTTATCTCATCGTCGGTCTCGCGATTCTGAAGATCGCCGGTGACTGGCTGGTCGGCGGCGCCTCTCAACTCGCGCAGCGATTCGGCATCTCGCCGCTGGTGGTGGGGTTGACCGTTGTCGCGTTCGGCACGTCGGCACCGGAAGTCGCGGTCTCGATTCTCGCCGCAATCAAGGGTGAGTTCGACATTGCGATCGGCAACGTGATCGGAAGCAACACTGCAAACCTGCTGCTGATCCTCGGGTTTTCCGCACTGCTGGCGCGGCTCAATGTTGCGCTGAATCTCGCGCGCGTCGACGCACCGGTCATGCTGGTCGTGACGCTCGCATTGCTTGCGGCGGGAAAAACGGCGGGCGTTATCGAGCGGTGGGAAGGCATCGCGTTCATCGTCGCACTTTTTCTGTACATCGCGATGACGTATTGGCTTTCGCGCAAAGAGTCGCGCGTGGTCGAAGAGGAATTTGAAGAATCCATCAAACCGAATACGCGGTCGGCGGGCTTGCTGCTGTTTATGATCGCGGTCGGCGTCGCGGGCCTCGCCGGCGGCGCCCAACTGATCGTCATCGGTGCCAGCGGGCTTGCCGAAATGCTCGGCGTCAGCAAAGCGGTCGTCGGCGTGACAGTCGTCGCGATCGGAACGAGTCTGCCGGAGCTGGCGGCGGCAGTGGCGGCGGTGCGGCAACGCCAGCCGGACATCGCGGTCGGCAATGTCGTCGGCAGCAACATCTTCAACGTGCTCTCGGTGATCGGCATTGCCGCGACGATTCGCCCCTTGTATTTTAATCCTGCATTCCTCGCGTTTGACGGGCGCATCATGCTCGGCGCGACGTTGCTCGTGATGCCGATGCTGCTGACGCGGGTTGTGATGCGCTGGCAGGGAGCCCTGATGCTGATGTTGTACATTGGCTATCTCGTGTGGACGACATTGAGGGTGACGTCGTCGGCGACCTGAGCCTCCCCATCCCAACGAAGAAAACTTACGCTCGGCGGGAGCCTCGGGCTCCCAGGTTGGCGTTGTCAGATTTCGTCAGCAATTGCGGGCTTTGCGCGAACGCATTCGTCCATACAATTGTATGGATAAGAATAATCTGGTGTCTGGATTTGCGACGGAGGAGTTTGCGCGATGGCTGTTTCGCATATGGAAGTTCAACAGATTGGCGACGCCGTTCGTCGGCACAACGAACACTTTGATCGCTTGCGCACCGAGCTGAAGCGTGTGATTGTCGGGCAGGAGGACTTGCTGAAGAAGCTGCTGGTCGGGCTGCTCGCGGACGGACACATTCTGCTCGAAGGCGTCCCCGGGCTTGCGAAGACCACTGCGGTCGCAGCTCTCGCGGCGGCGATTCACACAAAGTTCCGCCGCATTCAGTTCACGCCGGACCTGCTCCCGGCGGACATTCTCGGCACAATGATTTTCCAGCCGAGCGACGGCACGTTTCGCGTGAAGAAGGGGCCGATCTTCGCGAATATCGTGCTCGCGGACGAGATCAACCGCGCGCCGGCGAAGGTGCAGAGCGCGCTGCTCGAAGCGATGCAGGAGCGGCAGGTTACGATCGGCGAAGAGACGTTTCGGCTGGAGCAGCCCTTTCTCGTGCTCGCGACGCAGAACCCGATCGAGCAGGAAGGGACGTATCCGCTGCCCGAAGCGCAGGTTGACCGCTTTATGCTCAAGCTGCAGATCGATTATCCGACGCGCGCGGAAGAGCGCGTGATTCTCGATCGGATGGCGACGACGCGCGCCGGGACGCAGATTCAGCCGGTGCTCGATCCGTCCGCGATTCTCGAAGCGCGGCAACTCGTCGACGAGATTTTCATCGACGACAAGATCAAGGATTACATCGTCGCAATTGTGTATGCGACGCGGAACCCGCGCGAGTTTGGGTTGAACGTGGCGGATTTTATCGAGTTTGGCGCGTCGCCGCGCGCGACAATCTTCCTCGCGCTCGGTGCGAAGGCGGCGGCGTTCCTCGCGGGGCGGGGCTACGTGACACCGCAGGACGTGAAAGACATCGCGCCGGACATTCTGCGACATCGCGTGATCATCAGCTATGAAGCCGAAGCGGAAGAGAAAACGAGCGACGACGTCGTGCGGAATATTCTGGATCATATCGAGGTGCCGTAGCAAATTGCATTGTGGCACTGGCACCCTGCGCGTGCGTATTTCGATTGGCTGGGCGCGGGAAGATTTCTAGTGAACCTCGTCCGGCACGGGGGCACGGACGCTACATATTGAAATATCGGGTATCGGGTATCGGGTGTCGGGTGTCGGGTATCGGGTATTGGGTGCCACTGGCGGCTTGCCGCCAGTGTTGGAGCAAACTACCGCCGCGACACTTGTTTTCGTGCCGCTTCGATCGTGTTGCGCATCAACATTGCAACCGTCACCGGGCCGACGCCGCCGGGGACGGGGCTGAGGGCACCTGCGATTTCCACGGCTTCCTCGAATACAACATCGCCGACGGTTTTTCGCGTGGTGGAACCGTCGGGCTGTTTCACTTGGATCGAGTTAATCCCCACGTCGATCACGACTGCGCCGGGTTTGATGTGCGCGCCGGAGATCAGTCCGGGTTTTCCGACCGCGACGACGAGGATGTCGGCGTGCCGCGTGTGTGCGGCGAGATCGCGCGTCGCGATATGACAGCCGGTGACAGTTGCTTCGTTGTGAAGCAGGAACATCGTCACCGGTCGGCCGACAATGCGGCTCTGACCGACGACGACCGCGTCCGCGCCGCGCAGCGGAACGTTGCTGAGGCGGATCATTTCGCAGACTGCGAGCGCGGTGCAGGGCGCGATGATCGGCTCGTTGTAAAACAGTAGACCGATATTCGCGGGATTGACGCCTTCGACGTCTTTGTACGGGTCGATCCGCCATTGTGCCATCGGCGTGTCGAGGTGCGCGGGCAATGGCATCTGCAGGATGATCCCGGTCACGGATTTGTCGGAATTGAGTCTGTCGATGGTCGTGAGCAGCGCTTCCTGCGTCGCGTCTTCGGGCAACTCGACGAGCTGGTAGTCGACGCCGGTTTTGACCGCAAGGGCGCGCTGCGATTCGGCATAGAGGCGGCCGGCGGCGTCGGTGCCGACGAGGACGGCGCAGAGCTTGATTGCGCCGTGCTTCGCGTTGAAGTCGGCGACGTCGCGCGTGACCTGCTGGCGAATTTCCTTCGCGAGCGCTTTGCCGTCGAGAATGTTTGCTGCCATGGGAGGGCATCATTCGGGATGAAGCGGTGTGCGCCAAGCGAGACGGGGAGGAAAAGGCTGCAAATTCGAAGGCGTGGTAAAGAGTTGGGCGTTGGATCGACGAGTGCTCGTTATTCTCGGTCGGCACGGAGGCGCGACCGCTACCGGATGGCGGTCGGCACGGAGGCGCGACCGCTACCGGAAGGCGGTCGGCACGGAGGCGCGACCGCTACCGGAAGGCGGTCGGCACGGAGGCACGACCGCTACCTGAAGACGGTCGGCACGGAGGCGCGACCGCTACCAGATGACGGTCGGCACGGAGGCGCGACCGCTACCGGAAGGCGGTCGGCACGGAGGCGCGACCGCTACCCGGAAGACGGTCGGCATGGAGACACGACCGCTACTTGGATTACGGGCGGCTCGGAGACGCGACCGCTACAAAGATAGAAGCACTACGGGTTGCGGCCGATGATCGCGATGCGGGTTTCGTTTGCAAGTGCGATGGTTTTTTCCTTTTCGAGGATCAGGGTTTTCCCGGCTTCGAGGACAAGTCCCGCTGCTTTGGCTTTCGCGAGATTGTCGATTGTATTGGGGCCGATGGTCGGCACGTCGAAGCGCATGTCCTGATTCGGCTTCGCAATTTTCACGAGTGTCCATCCGCCGGCCGGGCAGAGTTCGCCGGCGCGCTTGATGAGCTTGTCGGTGCCCTCAATTGCTTCGACCGCGATGATTTCGCGCTCTTTCACGGCGACGGACTGGCCGATGTCCATCGCGCCGATCTGCTTCGCAAGCGGCCACGCGAACTCGGCGTCATCGCGGACGAACTGCGGCGGATCAAAATCGGTGAGTCGGCCCGCGGTCGCGAGCGCTTCCTGACAATAGGCAGTGGAGTCGATCATCATGATGCCGTAACGCTCCATTTCATCAGCGATCGCCGCGAGCAGCGAATCGTTGCGTTTGTCGCGGGTGCGGAAATACCAGACTTTGATACTCGTCAGATCGGGGATGTATTGCAACCATTGCCGCCAGCGCGGGCCGGCGAACATTTCCGTTTTCTTGACGCGGCCGACCATGATTACGCTACGGCAATCCGCCCGACGCAACGTGCGAATCCAGCCGCCGAGCCGGGCGATGCCGTGCCAGCGGAAGACCGAGGAGTATTCGCGCAGCGCGGGGTCAGCCCAGCCGCGCAATGCGACCGTGACGAGCGGCGTACCGGTCGCGTGGACGTTGCGTGCGACCATGCGCGGGAGTTCGCCTTCGCCGGCGATCAGGCCGATCGGGCGCGGGGTGTTCGCATTCTTTGACAAGGACGGGCGAATGAGAAACTCCGAAGATTCGGTTCGCGGATAGCGCGACTTACATGACAATTGCCAAACACCGTCGGACTCGAAGGTCCGACGTTACCGAGATGGAAGTTCCATCGGTCGCGCAGGCATCTCGATTCGTTGGCACTTCGGTTGAAGCAGATTCGCCCTCAACCGTGTCACGCATTGGCCTGCAGTTCCGCGCGGAGTTTCGCGATTTCGGCTTCGAGTTTTTTCACCTGCTTGGCCAGCTCCGGCAGGCGCTGCACGTGTACAACCTGGCGGCGCATATCGCCGATCGGAATCGCCGGCTGTCCGAGTACCGTTTCGTTTTCGGGGACGTTGTTGGTCACGCCGGCTTTCGCGCCGATGGTGGCATGATCGCCGATGCTGACGTGCCCGACGACGCCGACCTGCCCGGCCATGGTCACGTGGCTGCCGACCTTCACCGAACCCGCGAGCCCGACCTGCGCGACGAGCATGCAATGCGCGCCGACTTCGGTGCCGTGGCCGATCGCGATGAGATTGCTGGTTTTCGTGCCCCGCCCGATGCGGGTTCGGCCGAGCGTCGCGCGGTCGATCGCGCAATTCGCGCCGATCTCCACGTCATCCTCAATTTCTACAATGCCGATCTGGGGAATCTTGACCCATGTTCCGTTGATGGGCGCGTAGCCGAGGCCGTCGTTGCCGATCGACGTGCCGGCATGGATCGTGACGCGGTTGCCGATCACACAGTCGTCGTAAATCACGACGTTGGGAAACAAGATGACGTTGTCGCCAATGCGGCAGCGCGGCCCCACGTAAACGCCGGAGTAGATTGTCGCGTTCGCGCCAATTCGGGCACCATCGTCGATCGTCGCGCCCGGATAGATGCACGCGTTCTTTCCGATCTCCGCCGTCTTCGCGATCTGCGTCACGCCCGGTTCGGCGACGATGCGCTGGTGCTTGCGATAGCCGTGCATTTCGACAATCAGCGCGGTAATTGCGGCGTAGGGGTCGGCGGTGCGAACCGTTGCGAGGCCGTCCGGGGCCGGGATATCCGGTTTGAGGACCACCGCGCCGGCCCCCGTCTCGCTGAGCATTTTTTCGTATTTCGGATTCGACAGGAATGAAATGCGGCTTTCATCAGCCTCCTCCAGCGTTGCGACGCCCACAAACTGTCGTTCGTGATCGCCTTCGGCGGTGGCCGCGAAACCGTATTTTCCGAGCGTCCGGCACACGTCCTGCAAAGTCATCGTCATGGGGATCATTGTAGGGTTTGCGAAATTGCAGTGTCAAAGCACAACGCGCAGGATTGAAAAATAAAGAACGCGCCGCTTACGCGGCGCGTTGTGAAAAACAGATCTCAGTACAGGCACGATCGCTAACGCTTGCCCGAGGCGGCTCCCGCGGCAGAAGGCTCCGGGAGTGAAACTCCTGGTCGTTAGCGACGACGGCCACCGCGCATTCCGCGACTGCCGCTGCTGCGGAAGCCCCTGCTGGAACTGCTGCCGCGATTCATGCGGCTGCCGCTACTGCGAAAACCGCCACTGCGACCGCTGGACATCGAGCGGGGCGCGCTGCGGCTGCTGCCGCGATTAAAGCTGCTGCCGCTACGAAAACCGCGATTGGACGACTGCATGCGCGGCGCGGAGCGCGGGGCCGACGAGCGACCGAACGATCGCGGACTCGGCGCTGCCGATCGGCTCGAGAAATTCGACCGCGGTGCCGACGCGCGCGGTGCGGCACGGTTGTAGCTGCGCGAATCACCGAATGCCCGGCCGGAACGCGCACCCGTAATGGTCCGCTGCGTCGGTGCTGAACGGTTCAAGCTGCTCGAACCGCTGCGGAAACCGGACGACGAACGCGGCGTGGCGCGCATTTCATTACCGCTCCCGCGCGTGCCGCGAATGTTGCTTCGACCGGACGGCGCACTTTGGCGCGAGCGAATGCCGCTGTTGCTCCGCTGCTGCGGCGCAATGCGGCGGGTGTCACCGCCGATGTTTGACCGCTGACGCGTCCCGCGATTGGATTCGCGGATGCCCCGCATCTGGCCGCTGTTGGAACCCGACCGCCGCTGGAGGCCGCTGTTGCTCCCGCGCGGATCGCTTGAGCGCTGTCGAATGCCGGACGCGCTGCCGCGCGGGTTCGCGCTGCGTTCGCGAATGCCGGAACTCGAGCCGCGCGTGCCGCGATTGATCGGATCCATCTGTTGGATGCGACCACGATTCTCCGAACCCACCCGTGTGCGGCCATCACGCGATCCGATGCGTGAACCGCGATTCGTTTCGCGCACACCGCGCGGCTGGTTCAAGCCGCCGAAGCGACTCCCGGAGTTCGACCGCTGCAGAAAATTGGTGGCACCGCTGCGGCGTCCATCCCGGCTGCCGGGACGGTAACCGTAGGTCGCGGCGCTGCGACCGCGTCGGGAGGAAAAGCCGTCGCGCGCGGAAAATCGTGCTGCGGAGCGGGCGCGGTAGCCGCGTCCCAGATAGCGCACGCCGCTGCCCCGACCGTAATAGCCGCCGGAAAGAAAGCGACCGAATCGCGAGCCGACGCGGTACGCGTTGGAGTATCCGCCGTATCCGTAGCCGTAACGCGCATCCCAGAAGCCGCGGTAGAAACTGCCCAGTCGTCCGTACCGACGGAAGCCGTAGTAACGTGGATCGTTGAAATAGGAAAAGCCGAAGGAAAATCCGGGATAGTAATAGTTGTAGGCCGGGTAATACGCGTAAGGCGAATAACAGGGGTAGGGCACACCCCACGTTCCGAATGTCGAGAAGTAAGGGTAGTAGCCAAAACTGGGATAATCGTAGTCGTATTCAATCTCGTTGTAGACGACGGTCGTGGGCTGCGTGGCGTACCCGCCATCCACAATCGTTGTGCCATCGTAATAGCCGGGGTCGCCGTACTCGCCGAGTCGAACTGTTACGTCATCCTGAAAATCAGACCGCGCGGCCGCGACGCGTTCGACGTCCGACTCGTAGGTAGGATTGAAATTCCAATCGGCTTCATCCCAACCGTTCGCCGGAAGCGAAGAAGCTTGATTAATTGGCTGCATGTCATAGACGACCTGGCCGTCTTCCGCGGTATACGCAGGTTGATTGTCGAAAGCGTTGTCGAAAATCTCATCCTGATCGACCGGAGCGAGATTTGCAGTCTGCGGCGCATTCTGTCCGTTTTGCGACTCATTCGGAATCCACGTCGGGCTCCACAAGCGATCATGTTCAATGACGCCTTTCGCGAGCCGCGCATCAATGGGTTGATCTCCTTCCGGTTGCAGAATGACGGGGACGAGGCCGACGCCTTCGCTGGTACCGGTCTTATTCAGTTGCCACATATTCTTTCGCTGATTCGGGGCCTGCAGCGCGAGGACATCTTTCGGCACAGGCGGCAACGTAGAGCCGGAATCGTCGATGAGCGCTTTCGTGTCGATG
>JBFWWY010000102.1:0-8840 GCA_050245935.1 Phycisphaerae bacterium
TTCCCCGTTGACCCGTAAGATCCGGTCCTGCTTCAGCCGGATCGGCTCCTCGGCGTCCGGTGGATAATCCGCGCCGACATACGGGATATTCTTTTGTGCCGCACCGATCGAGGGCATTCGATCGATCGGATCGTCTTCGGGGGTAATGGTGATCGGGCCGGGTAACGGCGCGCCATCGCGCACAATTTCGAACGAGAGTGGCCCGTTCGCGAGCGATTCGCGCATCACGACGTCGCGCCAGCTATCCACGGCGTGCCCATTGATCGAAATGATCTCGTCACCAGGGAGCAGTCCGGCACGATCCGCCGGCGAACTCGCAAGAACCGAGCCGACGACCGGCACCGGCATATCCAGCCCGATAAGAAAGACGGACATGAACGCAATTGCCGAAAACAGCAGATTGAACACCACGCCGGCGGAGACGACCGTCATCCGCGAACTGACCGGGCGATTGCTGAATGCACGTGGATCGTCACTGACGTTGATCTCGCCGGTCTCGTCATCAATGTCGAAATCCGACTCGCCCATCATTTTCACGTAGCCGCCGAGCGGCAGAATGTTCAGGCAGTAATCCGTTTCGCCGTAGCCTTTTTCCTGAATTTCTTCAGGGGTGTAGTTCGGCTTGCCCCCGAAGGTCAGACCTTCGCCGCTGCGATAGCCGAAAACGCGGGGCCCGAAGCCGACCGCGAAGCGATGCACGCGCACGCCGCACCATTTTGCGGCGAGAAAGTGTCCAAGTTCGTGGACGAAGATGATCAACGAAAAGCCGATCAAAACCTTCGTAAACTGCCAGAGACCGTTGAGCCAGCCGGCGAGGTCCATCGCGGCAAGCGGCAGGTCGGCGTGTCCTAAGAGCGGGTCCATTCAGTTACCTTCGTTCGAACTTCGCGATCGGTATTGAGTAAATCATCCAGCGATGGCGTCGCGTTGTGCGTTGTATCTTTTAATGCGGCCTCGATGAATTCCGGAATACGGCCAAAGCCGATCCGTCCCGCGCGAAACGCGTCGACCGCGATTTCATTCGCCGCGTTGAATACCGCGCCCGCGTTGCCCCCGGCGGCCGCCGCCTCATACCCCAATCGTAGCGCGGGAAATCGCTTGGCGTCGGGCTGTTCGAAGCGGAGCGTTTTGATGTCGGACCACTTCAGGGTCGGCGCGCGGTTGGGCGCGCGGTGCGGATAGGTCATGGCATATTGGATCGGCGTGCGCATGTCCGGCGTGCCGAGTTGCGCGATGACGGAGCCGTCACAGAACTCGACCATCGAATGCACGATCGATTCGGGGTGAATCAGGACTTCCACTTTTTCCGGCGGCAAGTCGAACAGCCAGCAGGCTTCGATAATTTCGAGCGCTTTGTTTGCGAGCGTGGCGCTGTCGATGGTGATCTTCGGGCCCATCTGCCACGTCGGGTGGCGCAGCGCTTCGTCGAGGGTCGCGTTTTGAATTCGGTCCGCGCTCCACTCGCGGAACGGACCGCCGGAGCCGGTGAGATAAATCTTCGAAACTTCGTTGCCGCGTCCGCTTTGGAGCGCCTGAAAAATCGCCGAATGCTCGCTGTCGACTGGCACGAGGCTGCAGCCCGTCTTCTTCGCGAGCGGCATCAGGATCGACCCGGCGACGACGAGCGACTCCTTGTTTGCGAGGCCGACGCTGCGGCATTGCTCGACGGCGGTGATTGTCGCGGGTAAACCCGCGGCTCCAACAACCGCCGAGAGGACGAAATCCGGCCGTGATTCGCGGACGAGATCGCACAACGCGTCAGCCCCCGCGAATACGCGCGTGCCGTTGGTGCAGACGCGCTGCAGATTGGCGGCGGCGTCGGGATCGGATAGAGCCGCGACTGCGGGGTGCCACGCATTGACCTGTGCGGCGAGTTTCTCCCACCGCCGCCCCGCCCCGAGGCCGACGATCTCGAACTGATCGCGCAGGCCTTCCGCGACGTCGATGGCGGATTCGCCGATCGAGCCTGTGGAGCCGAGAATAGCCAGCCTGCGTCGCATCAGCCCCGCACTATATCGGGAAATTTGAGGGGGGGACACTGCGGAGGGGTGAGGAGGATACGAGGGGTCAAGGGGTCTAGGGTTCGAGGGGGCAAGGGGTCAAGGATTCGAGGGGGCGAGGAGTCGAGGGGTCTATTTTTAGAGGAGCCGCAAATTCGCAGCGGGAGGGCGAGGCTCCCGCCGAGCCGTAACATGCGATTTCCGAAGCGCGGAAGGCAATTTCTCAGAACATATCGATGACAAAATACGCCGAACCGCGACAATTCGAGTATTCGGTTTTGTGCCAAGGATCGAATCGGAGAGCCATTCTTGCAGAAACGGCGATTTCGGAATTGTGAATGAAGCCACGCGAGGACAAAAATGTCGTGCTCTTCATTCTGCTCGTCGTTTTGCTCTTGCTGTTTCTCTGTCCGATGCTGATGCTGGGGGCGTGTTTATGCTCGCTGGGTGATTTCCAGAACGTTCATTGAAAGGCACGAATCAGAAATGGGCGAGTTTGAGAATGTTCCCCCGCCGCCACCGCCGCTCGAACGCAACGCAGCGGGTTCGTCGCGCGCCGTACCGACGCAATTGCCGCCACATCGGCAAGGCGATCCCTTGACGCGCCGTTGCCTGATGTGCGGCTATTCGCTGGCGGGCGCACCGGAGCGCGGCGTTTGTCCGGAGTGCGGCGGAGCGCACGGTCCGACGACCGATTACTGGTTGCAGCCATGGCCGTCGCGTCTCGAAATTGCGACGCGGATCGCCTGGCCGCTGCTCTTTCTTGTGCTGGCGATCATGATGTATCTCACATCGGCACCCTTTGCACATGTTGGGTACGGATTTATGACTGCCGGTCTCGTCTGGCTCTTCGCGCTCATCGCGCCGCTCAACGGCTACTTATACGTTCGCCGGTTGCTGAAAAAGCATCTTCCGGAAAATATGCGCACACGGGGGACGGTCGCGTGGTTGCGGGGTTTCGGCACGGTGGCGTGTGCGCTGGTGTTCGCGGGTGCGGTATTTGTGTTTCTCGCGCCGCTGCTCTTGCTGGGCGCGTGCCTGATTTTCGGGCCGCCGTCGTTTCATTGAACCCGCGGTTGCAGAATGTTCGCACAGCGCCGTCGCGACTTAGGTCGGGGTAAGGAAGCGAAACGAGGCTCGATCGCGTTGTGGCTAAATTGGTCGTGGGTGCTTGGGAAACTGCCGCTCTTTCTCGGTGGTTTTCAAAGCGCGAAGGTCGTTATCGGTTCGCCATGTCGTCCCGCTTCCTGACGGGCGCGGCTCTGATCGGTTGCTGGAACGGGGCATTTATTTTCAGTTCGCGTCGGATGTAGTAAATGGAGAATCGAATTGCAGCTTTCTGTTGCGACACCGCCGAAATTCATCAAAACAACGCGCAGCCGGTGCCCGGTTTGCCTCGAAGAAATCGCGGCGGAAATTGTCGAAACACGGGGTTCTGTGTGGATGCGGAAATCGTGCCCGCAGCATGGCGAATTTGAGGTCAAGCTCGCGAACGATCCGCGTTTTTACCATCTTGCTACCGGGGCGTCAGGCGATGCGTGTTGTTCAGCAGGTGGCGGATGTTGCGCGCCTGCACCAAGCAGCGCGGCGACAGTGCAAGGGCGTCTCGCCAACAACGAATCGGCCCGTCAAAGCGACAAAACAAATGAATTCACACGCGATCCGATTACTTCCCCTTTCGAAACGCTCTCCACCTGCGTCGCCCTGATCGAGATCGTCGACTCCTGCAACTTACCGTGTCCAACCTGCTACGCGGCGTCGCCTCTGGGCGAAAAAGGAGAGGTCGATTGCATCTCGTTCGAGAACTTCAAACAACGAGTCGGCGGCGTGCTCGAACGTAAAGGATACATTGACATTCTGCAGCTTTCCGGCGGCGAGCCGACGTTGCATCCGCAGTTCTTCGAGTTGCTCGATTGGGCGCTCGCACAGAAAACCGTCGGCTATGTGTTGATCAACACGAATGCCGTGCGGCTGGCGACGGATGACGCTTTTTTGCAGCAATTGGCGGCCATGCGCACGAAAAACTCGTTTGAGCTTTATGTGCAGTTCGACGGGCCGCAGGAAGCGGGACAGCGCGAGCTGCGCGGCGCGGACCTGCGCGCGATTCGCGAAAAAGCGATCGACGCCGCCGGTGCGCTCGGCATCCCGACTTCGCTGGCGATGGTCGTCACGCCGACGACGATCGCGCATCTCGGCGATGCGCTGCGATTCGGGCTGTCGCGTCCGCACGTTCGCGGCATTTCCTTTCAGCCGATGTTCACGACCGGCCGCGCGCCGGAGTCGCTGGGCGCTTTGCGGCAACTCGCAATACCGCCGAGGCCGATTTCCGTCGGCGACGTCATTCGCAATGCCGCCGCCCAATCGCAAGGTATCCTGCGCGACGAGGACTTCACCCCCCTGCCCTGCGGCGATCCAAATTGCCACACCATCAGCTATATTCTGCGTACGCCGACGGGACCGCTCGCGCTCGGCAAGCTGATTGATCTCAAATCCGTGCAGGGATTTCTGGAGAATCGGCTCGATTATCGCATCGAAGATCTCGCCGAGTGCGGCTGCGAGAGTGAACCGCTCGGCGCGATCATCAAGCAATTCGAGTTGCGGCCCGAAGACCCGTTCCGCATTTTCATCAAACCGTTCATGGACGCGTGGACCTTCGATCAGGATCGCATCGACCGCTGCTGCACGCACGTCATCCGCCGGGACGGCAAGCTCGATTCATTCTGCCGCTATTACCTGCACGGCGGCGCCGCCGGGTTATCACGCGCATGAATTTTCCCGCGATTTCGCCCTACGCGTGGCTGATGATTGTGGGGATACTCGGGAGCGCCGCGGCATGGGCGTGGATGTTTCGCGCGAAGCGGGAAACCACCGGGCGGCTGCTCATCGTCTATTGCGGCGCGCTGCTCGGCGCATTGATCGGCGCGAAACTCGCGTTTCTCATCGCCGAAGGCTGGCACTATCGCGACAACATGATCGCCCTGCTCAGCGGCCGCAGCATCACCGGCGGCTTGCTCGGCGGCTACGCGGGCGTGGAGATCACCAAGAAAATTCTCGGCATCACCGGGACCACCGGCGACCGCTTTGCGCTGATCGTCCCCGCTGCATTGGCAATCGGTCGCGTCGGCTGCCTCCTGCAGAAGTGTTGCCCCGGCGTTCCGTGTACGCCGGCGTGGTGGACGATTGTCGACGCGCACGGCGATCATCGCTGGCCGGCCGCGCTCGTCGAGTTTGCGTTCAATATCGTGTTCTTCCTGTGGGCAATGCTCGCGACGCGATTCAACTGGCTGCCGGGCAACCGGTTCCACATGTACTTGATTGCGTACGGCGTTTTTCGATTTGCACATGAGTTTGCACGCGCGAATGTGAATTGGTTTGGTGGCATCAGCGGGTATCACTTGTTGGCGATTGCGATGGTTGTGTTGGGCGCGGTTCGGATGTGGCAGCGGAATCGGGGCAACATTTGTTTGGTCCCCGCAGGCTGATAGGCCCACAGCAAAATCGAAGATCGTTTGCGCTACCTCATCCCGACCGATGTCGGGACCGCTCTGATCGGTTTTTGGCGCTAGAGATCTGAACTGGAATTCTACGTCCGGCACGGGGACATCCCGACACATTTCGACACCATGCATAGGAAATCGATTGCTTCCTTCTCCGTGCCTCTGTGCCTCCGTGGTTGCATTGATCCTTGAGATGACTAATCCAAAACACGCACGCCCACGAGCGTCAGATCGTCGACCTGTTCGGCAAGACCGGCAAAGCGACGAATATCCCAGTGGATGCTTTTCAGCATCGTGCCGATTTCCAGTTCACGATACAGATGAAATGCCTTCTGCAACCGCTCGCGACCGAACATTTCCCCCTTGTAGTTCACGGCTTCGATCGCGCCGTCGGTATAGAGCAGACATGTGTCGCCGGGTTCGAGTGCAAAGGTGCGCGTCGTATACGTTTCGCTCCCATCGACGCCGAGCACCAGCCCCGCAACTTCCGATACCAGCACTTCATCACCGCGCGCAACAAGCAGCGGCTCGTGACCGGCGTTGCAGTAGTCGAGTTGCCGCCCATCATCGGAAATCGCAACAAGCAGCAGCGTCACGAACTCCGAAGGCAGCGTGTCGTTGCAGAGCTGCACGTTTAGGCGCGTCACCAGGTCCGCCACATCACTGCACGTTTCCGCCGTCGCGCGCAACGCACCGCGGAGATACGTGGCGAGCAGCGACGCCTTGACCTGTTTGCCGACAACGTCCGCCGCGACCACCGCCTGACGACCATCCGCCAGCGGAACAAAATCGCAGTAATCGCCGCCCACTTCGTAGCTCGGCTCGAAAATCACCGCGGTGCGAATCTTCTCCTTCATCGGCGGTCGCGTCCGCATCATGCGCGTCTGCAGGTCGCCGGCGAGTTCGAGCGCGCGCTGCGTCTTGTTCGCGGCGGCGCGCTCTTCGAATAAGCGGGCGTTGACAATTGCCGCCGCCGCCTGCGTTGCGACGGCACGCAGCATTTTTTTCTGCGCACCGCGGAAGCGCTGCTTGTGATCGGTGTAGACGCGAATCACGCCGACACTTTCGCCGCGATGAATCAACCCGGCAATGAGTCCGCTGACGATTCCCTCCTTGCGCATCTCCGCGTTGTATTTGATGCGCGGGTCCGCGGCGGCGTCTTCGACATAGACGATTTTTCCCGCCATCGCCTCGCGGTCGATCGGATTATCACCCTTGAAGATCAGGCCCTTCTTCAGATACCGCTCGGAAAGATTGTGCACCGCCGCGAGCCGCAATTCACCGCTATCGGCGTCGAGCAGGCGCAGCGTGCAGAAACGGCATTTCATCACGTTGGCGGTTTCGGCGACGATGTGGTCGAGAATTTTCTGAACGTCATGCTCTTTGAGCATCAGCTCCGCGATATCGCCGAGCAGCGACAATTCTTCCGTCGCCGAAACAATCTGCACCTCGCGCCGCGACCAGTCCGCAAGCATTCGCGCCAGCCAGCGCACCCGCCGGATCGCCGGCCAGTCGCCGCGACGCTCCAACGGCTGCAGACGAAACCACAGATCGTCGGGCGTCGTGATCGGCGGCGCGATCAGCGGGGCCCAGATTGCCGCCTGCTCCGGCTGAAGCTGCTTCTGCCGGAACGGCCCGACCGCCGCATAGCCGGCAATCGCGGTGTCGACGTGAATGGGCGCGAGCACGAACCACAAGCCGTGATGTTCCAGCACGCCGATCTCCGCCGGCGGCTCCAGCGCCGGCTGCAACCGTTCAAAGTGCAGCGTTTTGGCGAATTTCGGTAGAATCTGCTCGGCGTGGAGCCCCAGCGATGACGCATCTGAGCCCGCATAAAACATGCCGCGGCTGTCGAACGCAAGATGGCAGACCGGCTCGTGCGGCGCAATGCCGTTGAGGAAGTCTTCGAGCCATGCGACGTCGCAGGTCTCGCGGATCATCGCGGGTCCGTTTCAGCACGGCAGGTTGAGTCGGCAGCGCGGGTCATGAAGGGGTGGATTATCCGGCAATTTCGCGCGGGGGCAAACGAAGAAAAGTAAATCGGGAGAGTAGGGCTTGGGATTCAGGATTTTGGTTTGGGGCGTGAGGTATGGGTATGTGGTGTGGGGTATGGGATGTGGGGTTTCGGAATTCTGGGTTTGGGATTCGTGGTTCGGGGTTCGGGTTTCGGGTCAGACTTTTCGGGTCAGGGCGTTCGGGGTATGGGGTTGCGGGTCAGGCTTTTCGGGTCAGGGGGTTCGCGCTAGTGGTTGCGGGTCAGGGGAGCATCGGCGTCCCGCCGGTGCGTGCATGGCTTCTCGCACAGAGGCGATCCATGCCGATTCTCGCTTGCTCTTACCTCGAATGCTCGGGTTTTTCTCGAATCGCGAATGCCGCTAAACTCTCGGTCGTCGCCAAAAATGAACAACCCTCAGAACGTGTGAACACCGGGGAGTGTGGGCATCCTGCCCGCACGAAGCCGTAAGGAGCGAGATCAGTGAAAGTCCACGAATACCAGGCCCGTGAAATCATGCAGCAAGCCGGCATCCCCGTCCCCCCGTCGGAGGTCATCGACGCCGCCGACCAGACGAAGGCCGCATACGCCAAGCTGAGCGGTAAAAAAATCGTCGTCAAAGCCCAGGTCCACGCCGGCGGGCGCGGCAAGGCCGGTTACGTCAAACTCGTGGACTCCGCCGCCGAGGCCGAGGAAAACGCGAAACGCATGTTCGCGGAGCCGATGGTCTCCAAACAGACCGGCCCCGACGGCGTCACCGTGCGCAAGATTCTGATGGCCGACGCGGTCGACATCGCGAAGGAATTTTATCTCGGCATCGTGCTCGACCGTGCCAAACGCGTCCCGGTCATGATGGCCAGCGCCGAAGGCGGCGTCGAGATCGAGGAAGTCGCCGAGAAAAATCCCGACGCGATCAAGAAAGCCTGGTTCCACCCGCACCTCGGGCTGCAGCGGTTTCAGGCGGTCGCGCTCGCGAAGCAAATCGGGCTCACCGGCGACAAGGCAAAAACCGCCGTCGGCATGATGCTCAAGCTCGCCGACCTGTTTCTCAAGAAGGATTGCAGCATCGCCGAGATCAACCCGCTGATCGAAACGCCGGACGGCGAGATTCTCGCGATCGACGCGAAGTTCAACTTCGACGACAACGCACTCTTCCGGCAGAAAGACGTGCAGGACATGTTCGACCCCGCGGAGGAAAACCCCGCCGAGCTGCGCGCCCACGAATTCAACCTCACCTACATCGCGCTCGATGGCAACATCGGCTGCCTCGTCAACGGCGCCGGCCTCGCGATGGCGACGATGGACATCATCAAACTCCACGGCGGCGAACCCGCCAACTTCCTCGACGTC
>JBFWWY010000103.1:0-8827 GCA_050245935.1 Phycisphaerae bacterium
GACGCTGTCGGAACAACCGAAGCTCGCGTTCCATCGTCTCGACGTCGACCACAATCATCGTCTCGCACGCGATGAAGTTCCCGAGCATCTCCTGTCCCGATACGACGCCCTCGTCGATGGAAGTTCCATTCCCGTCGGCGATGGACTGACGAAAACTCAGTTTCACTACACGCTCGCACTTCCAGCAACCTTGCTCGACTATGTGTGGGCCGCAGCCGGTGAATTCGGACTGGGACTCGTTCTCGGTCTCGGCGTATTGACGATTCTCTCCGGCATGCAGCTCGCCGGTGAAACCATCGATCAGCAAACCGGAACGGCTATCGGCGAAATTGCGAACCCGGCGCTCGACATCAACGGTTCCGTCACCGGCCAATTCCTCTTCATGTTCGCGGTGACAGTGCTGATTCTTATGGAGCCAACCGGTTATCACCTCATTCTGATGTCCGCTCTTGTGCAGACGTTTCAGACGATTCCCGTCGGCGATGCCTTTGTTTCAACGTCCGCAATTGAACTTTTGCGCGACCTTGTCCACGAGTCGCTCATTCTCGGCGTCCAGGTCGCTGCGCCGATTCTGGCGACGATGTCGCTCGTTGGGCTGACGATGGGGTTTCTGGGCCATACCGTGCCCCAGGTGAATGTGCTGGTTGTCGGCTTTCCGGTGCGTGCAATCATCAACCTTCTGATTCTGGCGGTGACGTTGTCGGGGGCCGCTGAGCTCATTATCGACATCGTCCCCGGCGTGATCGACCGGATGTTTCATGCGCTGGCTCTCGTCTGATCCCCCCGGCGCATTGCAGACGCAGAACTCAATCAACAACAAATCTCCTCTGTCTGAAACGCGATGGCTAACGACGAGTTCGGTGACAAAACAGAACAGCCGACAGAACGGCGACGCACCGAGGCGCGCGAGAAGGGAAACGTCGTTCGCAGCGTCGACCTGAACGCCGCCGGCCTGATGCTGGCGGCGGCGATTGCGATCTATTCGTTCGGACCACCGCTCACAAAATCTCTCGGCGAACTCATGCAGTCGTCCCTCCGGACCGCTGGAAAGGTGCAGCTCGGGCGTGCAGATGTGATGCATCAGTTCTGGGACCTTACGAAGTATCTGGCGGTGCATGTCCTTCCTGTTCTTCTGGCAATGGCGGCCGCCGCACTGACGATGAATCTGGGACAAGTCGGATTCCTGCTTGCTCCGCAAGTCCTTCAGCCGCAATTCTCTCGCATTAACCCTCTGGATGGTGCGAAACGGTTGTTATCGATCCGCGCTCTTATGCGGCTTGGCGTCAGTCTTGGAAAGCTCGCGGTTGTTGTCGGAGTGGCCTCGATTTCGATCACTGCCGTCCTGCCGGAGTTTCTGGCGCTTCTGCACGCTCCGGCCGGTCCGATTCTCGGATTGATCGAGAGCTCTTCGGTCAAACTCGCATTTCAGTTGAGTTCTGCGCTCGTGGTCCTGGCGGGTCTCGATTATTTATTTCAACGCTGGAAACACGAACAGGACCTGCGGATGACGAAGCAGGAAGTTCGCGAAGAAATGAAGCAGATGGAAGGAGATCCGCACATCCGGCAGCGCCGCCGCGAAGCGCATCGCAAGCTGGTTTCCGCCCGCGAGTTGCAGAAGGTTCGCAATGCCGATGTCGTGATCACGAACCCGACGGAAATTGCAGTCGCAATCAAATACGATCCGGAACAGATGCCCGCTCCGATCGTCGTCGCGAAAGGTATGGGGGAAATCGCAGCGCGCATTCGTCAGATTGCTGCCGAACACAACGTTCCGATCATCGAACGCAAGCCCCTCGCCCGTGCGCTTTACCGCGACGTGAAGGTCGGCCATGCCATTCCCGTCGACATGTACGAGGTCTTCGTGGAGATCATGGCCTACGTCTACCGCATCACGGGGCGCACGCCCAGCGGTTTGAAGTGATCTCAAATCGCGGAACCTGCCAAACGGAAGAAAGTTGAAATCCGGCCTGCGGCGACGAGGGGTCGCGCTATGGAATTCCGACGTTCAGCCGCGAATTCGCAAGCGAATCGATGGAAAAACAACGAGTTTTGGACCGGATCCAATCCACGAGGGACTCTTGCAATTCCCCGGGACTCAAGCGATAAATTGAAGCCGAGAAAAACGGGACGTGGCGCAGCCTGGATAGCGCGCTTGCTTGGGGTGCAAGAGGTCGTGGGTTCAAATCCCGCCGTCCCGACTGACAAGGGGTGACAACAAGGAATCGCGGCGAAATCCGATGATTCCCTTCGCAAGAGGGGTCCGGATTCCGCCGCGAGTCTTCTGCCGGTCGAAATAAAGGTCAATCGAATCGACCATTCGGCGGAAGACTTCCCGCAACCGCTCCGGCTTCGTTCGGTCAAGATCAGCGGCCAGCGTCCACAGCCGGGCAACCGCCGCTTCCACCTGCGCCTCTACGTCCTTCCCCTTCGTCGGCTTGACCGCGACCTTCTGTAGCTCCCCGGCGATTCGGTCACGTTCGCGGCGCATCTTCGTGAGTTCACCGGCCAGAAGATCGGCAACGTCATCCGACGCGGCAAGCAATCGTTTCGTTCCGTTCGCAACCGCCGATTCGAGTTCGGCGAGCTTCGCGCGAAGATCAGCGGTTGGGACTGGTGCCGCAACGCTCTCAGCGGCCAGTTGCTTCCGAATCGCCTTGCGAAGATCATCCTTCGCGTTGTCGCACAGATACATTTCGCGAAGCTTCGCGATGAGGAAATCGGTGAGCAACGATTCAGGAACGGCATTGTGACCGCACTGAGTCTTTCCCTGAGTCTTGTAGGTGCTGCACTCATATTTGAAATAGACGTGAGTCTTGCCGTTTTTCTTCCGCGTCAGCCGCGAACCGTACATCTTCGCGCCACAGTGAGCACAGCGAACCAGCCCCGACAGCAAGTAACGCTCGCCATTCGTTTTCTTGTATGACGACGTGCGCTTCTTTCGCTCTGTAAGCTTCTCTTGGATCGCTTCAAACGTCGAACGCGAGATAATCGCGGGATGCGCGTCGCGTGCAACGATCCACTCTTCCGGAGCGTTGCGGCGAACGGACACGTTGCCGCCATCGGTCATCGCCACGTCTTCGCGCTTCTTGACGTTGGTCCCGGCAACGCGGCGATACTTCCCCATGCGGCGCTTTGCCCAAACAAAGTCGCCGGTGTATGCGGGGTTGCGAAGTATCTCGCGAATAGTGCCAACCCACCAAGCGCCGCCGCCCGGTGACGGGATGCTGCGCTCATTGAGTGAGTCGCACAGCGCACGCAAACCGATGTCAGTTTCCGCGTACTGCTTGAACAGCCATTTGACGGTTTTCACTTTCTGTGGATCGTCCGAAAGCACCAACGTGACATGCCACGAACGAGGCTTTGCGAATTGCTCACCGTTGCGGACACGCTGCCGATGCTTCCCGTTTTCATCAACGAGCATTCGGTCATATCCGTAGGGCGCTGCCTGCCCGCAAAGATGACCTTGTTGAGCGCGTTGAATCAATCCACGCGAAGCGGATTCGGCCAGTCCCAACAGATACTGATGCTTGCCTTCCGCGTGCAGCGCGTTCATGACGCGACCTTCAAACCCTGTCCAGTCGATCAAGCCTTCCTTGATCGTGACGAGCTTGACGCCAGCACGCCGCAACGGATCGATCCAACGCCCGGCTTCAATCGAATCGAAGCGACCGAAACGTGAGTAGTCCCAACAAATGATGACATCGAAGTCGCGACCGTTTTGCGCGTCGCTGTGCATCTTGAGAAACCCGGTTCGCTTCTCCGTTGCGTCACCGGAAATCCCATCGTCTTCATACCAGCGGACGATTTCGTAGCCGTTCTCTGCCGCGAAGCGTTCGATGTCGGCACGTTGCCCGCCCAACGATTGCTCTTGGCGTGTCGTGGATCGGCGGATGTACGCAACGGCTCGTGTTGCGATGCGGTCAGACGTGCGAGTAGAATTGCGTGTAGCCATTAGATTCCCTTTCCATGTTAAAGGGGACTTGTGGTGAGAGCCGTTGCAGTGCGATCAACACTGCCACGGCTCGCTTTATTAGATCCACTTCGGTTTGCCATTTCAACACAAATCGAAACTACGTCAAATTCCCGATCAAATCCCGATAGCTCCGTCCCGCGCCGCTGTTGTACAGCCACGACTTTTCAAAGTCGTCCAGCACTCGCCGCCACACTCCCACTTGCTCCATGCGGCCATTGAATTTCAACCCGGTGTTCAGATTGATTCCGGAGAGACAGAACGCGGTTGCGGTATCGTAGATCGATCCGCTGGCGTATGCGGATTCGTCTGCGGTGCCATTGTCGATTTGGATTCCAATCACTCCACGCGCCGCGTCGTGATAAATGACGTAGTAAACCCAAGTGCTGTTATCCGGCGCGCCGTGGTTGTTCGCGAAGACGTTGGTTGTCGCCGATCCGTCTGCCGACACAACGAAATAGAACCGATCGGACGGCTGGTAATACCCTGCGAAGAATCCTTTGTCATTGCCGGTCGATTGATACTTGGACACCCAAGCCCAATCGGCGCTCAGTCCAGTCGGACGAACCCAACCGGCAATCGTCCAGCTTCCGGACGCTAACGACAAATCCGCGTTGTCGGCTCGCGAAAGATATTCCGTACTCGCCGATGCGAAGCTCGCAGCGTTGGGAACGACAAGCCCCGTCGCCGCTGTCACCGTGTTGTTATCGGTCAGATGATTTGAGCCGTGTTGATCGTTCCGCGTGCCGCTGGCTTCATTCAATCCCCACCATGAAATCAATCCCGATTTGATGAAGCCCCCTGCCCGCACAAACTTGTAACGGTCGTTGATGGTCATTCCCGGATGCTGCAATTTGTCGCCGCCGTTCCACTTCATCATAGCTTTAGACTCCCTGTTGACTGGTTCCCTCAAACCCTGTCGGTGACACTTCCGGACGCATTCCAACAATGACCGCGATGACTGCCTCTTGCTGTGCCTGTTGAGCATCTTCACCGCTCATCAAGGCAAGTTCCTCTGCGGTCAAATCAGCGGATATGATCGTGCAACGGCAGTTGATTCGTTCCTTTGGCGGCAAAAGATGATAGCCGGGATACGGACACTCATAGCCTCTGCCGAGTTGAAACGACTCGCCCGCGTTCGCCTGAATGCCGTGCATGTTCCGATGCGATACGCGCGTGTGCTTGTCCATGATCGCATACCAAATGCGACTGATCTTGATGCCTTCCGCCGCAAGCGCTTCCAGTGCCGCGAAGTGTCCCGCATTCAACGCGCCGCCAACTTCCGTGCGAGCAATGCGCCGCGCCCGCTTGCCCGCGACCTTGCCGCCTGTCGCCGCGCTGATTCGCCGCTGTAGGTGCCGTTCGTGGAACTCGCCCGACTGCAACCCCTCTTCAATCGCTCCCTGAATCGCGTTGCGCTGGCCGCGTTGCACGTTCCGCCAATGCGGTTGCTTCATCGACTCTGCGAGCGTGCCATTGATGCCGCGATGGATTTCTTCCGGCAACTCATCGAAGCGAATGAAAAACTCAGAGTGCTCGTCTTCATCCTCATCGTCATCGTCGGATTTCGTCCACAGTCCGAACGACTTCGCGCCGAGACGTTGGAAGGCAACTTCGATGCCGACTGCCGCCATGCTGAACAAGTGCGGCCGCGCAATCTCGTTCATGAATCGGAAATGCTCTGCTTCCCAATCGATTGCGGCGTCAACGTCATTGATGGAGATGACGCCAGCGCCGCGAAGCTCGCGAATGAGTCGTCTACCCTGTTCGCGAAAATAACGAGCGATGGCGCGCGCAAACCGCGTTTCGTTCGCAGCATGCAATCGCAACCACTCGGAACGGAGTTGTTCAACTCTACGGGACAACGTGTTTTCCGTTCGTATTTCGTTGCGGGACCACTCGCGGCAACATGCCAGCCGGTGACGAAAATTCATCGCCCCCAGGTACGTCGGCAAGATTGAGAACGCTGCGCCGGAATTCGTTTTGAGAGACGTAGCCCATCTTCGCGCCGAGTTCCCATTGCTTCAGGGAGATGTCAGGATCGTGGGCAACGGCTGGTTCGATCCACACAACGAGCTTTTCGCGCGGCGTTGCGAACATCGGTCCCAACCATTCGGTCATTGCCTGCGAAAGCATTTCGATGAGCGGATTGACCTTATTGGAAACGAAAATCTCGTCCGCAACCGTTGCCGATGCACGGTTCGCGCCTTCCACTTCACCCAACAGGATCGGCGAGACTCCATATGCTTGAAGGATGCGAGACTTCGTGAGCTTGCTCGAATTCATCCAGTCCATTTCGGATGGAGTGTGCGAGAGCTTTTCGACCTTCTCAATGAGGCTGTCGAGAATGAGCGGTTCACCGCTGTTCATCGTGCCGCCGTAGGCTTGCTTGATTGCATAGATGATTTGGCGGCGCTGATCGGCTGTCAGTGTCGGACGTTCGCCCGGCATCCCCGGCGTGTCGGGCAATCGGCCAGCGGTCAGAATCACTTTCGGGAACACGCCGTTTTCAAATGCCGCGTGCTGTCCCGTCTGAATCTCTTGATCGACAAGCACCGCTTCCGCGATTCGTGACAGCGGCGAGATTGCGCCGTTCGGATCGGCTGGATCGGGATAAAAGAGATGGAGCACTTCATCGCCGCGAATCGTGAACTCTTCCACCGCTCCGTTGGGGCGAATCTTCCACGCGGTACGTTGCGGATCGACGCCGACAATCCAAGGCGTAGGCAAATGTAGGATCGTCGGCTTGTTGCCGTCGCGCGTGTCTTTCGTCACCCACCACAACGAACGGCCACAGATTTCGAGACTCGCGACGGTCACGAACATCAATGACCAGTAAGTTTGCAGTTCACTCGGATCGGCGAGCGCATCCAAGAGCGAATGCGATTCGAGCGGTTCAATACATTCGCCCGCGCTCTTGTGTCGTCTGCCGCGTGTCGGTTTCTTCCCGACGCACACGCGCTGCTGTGCGATACGTTGCGCCACCAGCCGCACAGCCGACCATACCCAACCCTTGAAATGGCTGAGTTGTTCCTGAGCACCGGCAACGCTCAGCGACTTGGAATTGAACCGTGACGCGCTACTGATAATGCGGTCAACGGTCGCGGCCGATTTCACGTTGCTGTGTCGCATCCGCTCAGCGTTCGCCAAGGCACGATCTATTGCGTCAAGCATCGATCACTCCCGTCAACTTTGGCATAATATTGTGACCTTGTTCAAAACATCGGAAGAAGTGAGGACAGCCGGATGGTCGGTGACAATCACACTACTTCTAATTCCAAGTGCCCTCGCGTCGTCCTACCAATCTCGGAAATGCTGATTGTTTGCGCGGTTCTTTCGCTGCTCTATGCGTTTGTGATGCCAGCAGTGAACATCGCACGTGAGCGTCAGCATCTACCCCCCGTCCATGCTTTTCTCATGCCGTTCTACGAAACGCAGCAGCAACTGTGGTGCTTCATCGCAGCGTTTCCGGTTATTACAACTTCCTGCCTCGGAACCCTCGTAATACTCATGCGCTTGTTCCTGCCCCCTTCGGTCCGCGCACGATTTCCTTGGCGACAGCGACATTAGGAGAATTGAGCTAGAGGTGAGTTCTAGCTTGTACCGCCCCCGGTCTCATTCGCTGCAATTCTCGTTTCGGCCAACACGCGCTCGCGGTCTCTCGCGATGATTGCGGCCAATTGGTCAAGCTCCACTTGTTGAACGCGAACCTTCCGTTGTTCGCATTCGAGTTCTTCGCGTGCTTTGGTCAACTCGCCCGTCACCGACGCAAGCGCAGCCTTGAGGCTTGCGACCTCACGGCTGAGCTTGCGGTCGGGCGAGGGAGTCTGATTGACGAGCCAACCCAACAGGGACACGTTAGCTGCCCATCAATCCGGAGACGGTTTTTTGCTTCTCTGCGGGCAGAGAAGCGTAAAGGATCGCAATGAGCTTTTCGATGAGCGAATCGCGCTTGTCTTTCACCGCTGCCGTGATGAAAGACTTCTGCGCAGCCGCGTCATCGATGTCGGGGAACGTCCCCTTGATGATGCTGGCAACGCCGCTTTCGACGGCACGACGCAACCAGTACATCCAAGTGTTGATGTCGATGTCGCTAAAGTCTTCCCGTTGCGGCGGCAGTGACAACCCCATTGCGGCGATACGGTCGCGCGTTGCCGCGTGTTCCGTGTCGTGCAATGGTTCGATGATTGCCGCCGTCCGGTTGACCGGATCGACCACAACGCGAACACCGGGAATCGGTCGCGGCCACTTCCCCGACTCCATTCGCGAGAGCGGTTCAGCACAATTGTTAATGTCGAAAAGCCCTCTGAGCTTTCGACCTAATGGCAGGAATTGAAGATTCCGATTCTTGTTCCCGCCGATTGCAATTTCGATCATGGTTTCAATCTTTCAAAGATGTTGAGTTGAGAGAACGACCGGCTTAGCTCTTGGCGTCGTCCATCACTGCCGCCGCTGCGCCGTCGGTGAGAAGTCCACCGAATCGGCCGCGTGCGATGAGCAGCGACGTGTTGCGACGTGCGAGCGTTGCACCGCCCGACTCCCAACGAATCTCGAAACCGGCGCGGCGATAGAGGCGATATTTCGCCATCGCGATGAAGCCGATGTCGGTGTTCGCAATGTCGTTCTGAATCGCGTGTTGACGGCGGTTCAAAATGGCGGCGCGTGGCGGTCGAATTTGGTGGCGCTGGGTGGGTGAAGGTCTCCGAACGTTGTGTCGCGGTGAAGGTCTAAGCCGGGTCACGGAGTCGTTTAATCGCTCCGGCGTCGGCGGCGTTTGGCGTCCTGCAGGCGATAGCTCTCGCCCTTGGTCTCCAGAATCTGGCAGCGGTGGGTCAGCCGATCCAAGGCTGCCCCCGT
>JBFWWY010000104.1:0-8806 GCA_050245935.1 Phycisphaerae bacterium
GCCGCGGTTTGCGAGTGTGTCCGAGACGACGCAAAACGGGGCACTCGGCGCGGAAGTCGTATGAAAATCCAGCGCGATGAGCGGACCGCGCGCTCCCGCTTCAAGCTGAATGAACATCGCCAGCAATGCGCGCAATTCCAGCGATTCGGTGTCCAGTGTCTGCGGGTCAGCCTGCTGCACACGGGCGACATTTTCTTCGGTCCACAGACGATTCAAGTCGCGATCGACAAACCGCACGCCGGCCGCGATCGCCGCGAGATTGCCGCGCACCCCGACAACATCGCCGCGAAGTTCGATCTGGTTCTGTTCGAGAGTCGCGGCGACGCGTTGAAAAGCGATTTCCCCGGCGGGCTCATTTCCGTGGAGCGACGAAACGCATATCACCATGGGACCAGGGCGTGTGCCACGCAGATGCGCTACGATACGCTCGATATTGACGCCGGGAGTTCGAATGGATTCCATTACCATCATGCGCGCATTGCGGTCATCAATTCCCCATGACCTCCTGCAGCATGTGTCGCGCGATGGTGACGATGTCGTGTTCGGTCACAATTCCGACCAGCCGGCCCTCCGTGACCACGGGAAGACAACTGACTTCATTCTCCTGCATCAACTGCACCACGGAGAGCGTTTCGGTTTCCGGCGTCACGGTGAGCGGATTGCGATCCATGATGTCTGACACCGCAACCGGATGATTGCGGCCATGCGGCAATTCCCGGGCGATGATGTTGAGCAACATGCGGTATGACACCAGTCCGACGAGCCGGTGCTCGTCGTCTTCAACCGGGACGTGGCGAACGTTCCGCCAGGCCATCACGTTCGCGACGAGATCAATGACTTCGTCCTGATGCACCGTGAACACGTCAGTCGTCATATACTGACCGACGTGGTGGTAGTTGTTCCGCCAGCCGCTGGCTTCGGTCGGTCCGGCGAGCGCCCACTGATGAACAGGCTTTCCCGATGCCTCACGCTCGTGCATCGTCGCGACGAGCGTACGGAGTCGCTCCGCCTCCGTCGGCGAATTTTTGATTGCCTGAAGACTGCGACGTGTCCACTCCGCACCGGTCTTTCCACTGACCACGCGCTCCGCGATCACCGTCAGATATTTGTCAATGTCGCCGGCGTCGACGCCGCACGCGACCAGCCCCGCACGCGCCACGGGCAACAGATCCCGCTTGATCAGGTCCTTCGCTGTCCGCTTCTTGCCGCCGATCCAGTCGAATTTTGCATCGAGCCCGATCCGCGCGGCGGCACCGAAGTTTGCTTTTGCGGCATCGAAATCCATCTCATTGGCAATGTCAGGATGCTCGGCGGTGAAGCCAACCATCAAGCCGCACCAAAAGGCGGCATTCGATACTTCATCCAGCACGGTCGGGCCGGACGGCAACATTCGATTTTCGATGCGCAAATGGGCAACATTGTCTTTGACGCCAAAACAGGGTCGGTTCCAGCGATATACGGTGCTGTTGTGAACGGTGAGCCCCTTCAGTCTGGGGATACGATTGTTCTCCAGCATCTCAAAGGGGTCTTCGTCGACATCCATGGCCATGATGACGCGAAAACGAGCGATGTCTTCCTCATATATTTCGAGCACCGATTCCTTCAACCAGTGATTGCCGAAACTGACTCGCGCGGACCGCTCTTGAATATTGTGACCGGGCCGACGTGTATCGACGGCTTGCTCGAACAGCGCAATGCGGGTTTCCGCCCACAGACGCTTCCCGAATAACAGTGGAGAATTGCAGGCTGCCGCCAGCACGGGCCCGGCAATGGCCTGCGCGACGTTGTAATGGCGGGCAAACTCTTCCGCGCCGACCTGATAATGCACCTGGCAACTGTTGTTGCACGCCTCCAGCATCAGCGAGTCGTGCCGGAGATTTAATTCTTCGGTACCCGCGATGCGGAGATCAAACTTTTCGCCGCGCATCGCGGAAATTGCAGAATTCAAGGCATGATACCGGGGTCGTGGTGTCATGTTGTCGAGACCAACGTCATTTTGCCGGGCGGTAGGCAGGATGCCCGTGAGCACAATGTGCGACCCCAATGCGTGCGCCGCGGTGCGCGCCTTCGCGAGCAACTGACTGATCTGCCGCTCCAGCAGTGCAAAGCAATACGCGGTCAATTCCTGCGGATCGAGATTGAATTCTACGTTGAATCGTCCGATTTCGGTCGTGAATTTGTCGTCGTCGAGCGCTTCGAGCAGTTGGAGAACGAGGGGCGCGGGACGCCAGGCATCGTCCGTTATGAACAGCTCCTGCTCCGCCCCGATACGACGCACCCCCGACTCGATGCGCCCGGTTGCAATCATCTCCTCCAGCGCGCGAAGATCGCGAAGCACTGCCTGCGTGAATACGCGCCGCTGATGCGGATCCGAATATTGCGTGACGTCCTGCTCGCCCATCCTGGTTGCCCGTTACCGGTCGAAACGGAGATGCCAAGCGTCCACGATTCAGTACGAGAGCGCGAATTCGCCGGGCCGAAAGTCGATGTGGCGAGTATAACCCTCCCGCAACGGAAATGGCCAGCACGAGAGTGCCCATCCGACTCTGATGTGCGCGTTCCTTGTCCTTGAAGGCACCGGCGTCTCGCGCGTATCGCTTCCGTGCTGATTTTGTGATTGACTGCAATCACCCCGGCCGGCGTTGCCTTAAGCAGATCGCGCGAAGCCGCACCGTGTCATGCGCCGTCGATCCCCAGCAATGTCAACAGCAGCTCCGATACCGCCGCCTCGACACCGTTGGAAACCCCGGCGGAAATTCCGTCCGCCGCGGCGCGCGACGGGCAGGATGCACCCGTCGTGAAAACAATCACCCCGACAAGCAAACTCAAGCCGACGATCTTGGAACGATTCATGACGCCTTGTCCTTTCCAACTTGTTTTTCGAGTTCTTCCAGACGATGTTCAAGCTCGCGAATCGCGGCCATATCAAGATTGCTGGGACGCGATTTGTCCGACGGCGCTTTCCAGAGAGGAAATGAGACGTCGAGCCAGAGGCCGTTCTCGCCTTCACCCCCGCCGTCATTGACGTCCCGGTGCCGATAGGCGATGCCCGTGTCCCAACCGTTGGACCACTTGAACTGCAATCCCTGTTTGACGGAGTACCGTTCATCATGGGCGCGACTGCTGCTTTTTTGGCGCCATTCTACGCTGTATTCCTGCTTGGATCTGACTTCGGTCAGCGTGCAGCCTTCGTCGAGCGCGACGACGAACGCGAGGGGCACGACCAACGCCAGTTTGCGTCTCATATGAACTCCTTATGTCCGCAATGTGAAGATTGCGAGGTTATAGGAGCGATCGGCACGGACAATGCGAAGAATTTGTTAAGAAATGGTCAAATCTTGGCACAAGTCAGGCGAGGGTGCCGATCCGGCTCACAGTCGTTCTGGATCCGCTGCACCTCAATGCGGCCAGCATCTAATTTGCGGGTCCGAACCACGCGGCACACCGTGCGAGGTCTACATTGCCGCCACTCAAAATGATTCCCACGCGCTGGTAGTTCAGCCGTGATTTGAAATCGGCGGAAACCGCCGCCGCGACTGCCACTGCGGCACTCGGTTCGATCACGATTTTCATACGTTCCCACACAAGTCGCAGCGCTGCGATAATTTCATCGTCGCGGACGGTGATGATCCCCGCGACACCGTCGCGAATGACCGGCCAGGTGAGGTCGCCGAGGCTGGTCAGCAAGCCGTCGGCAATCGTGTCGGGTCCAGTCTGCATGATCCGTTCCCCTGCCGCAAACGATCGCGCTGCGTCATCGGCCCCGGCGGGCTCCGCCCCATATACCGGGATCTTGTGCGCCGCAGCGACGAGACAGGTCCCGCTCAACAACCCCCCTCCGCCGACCGGGGCGAGCAAAACGTCAAGATTCGGCACCTCTTCCACGAATTCGAGGGCCGCGGTCCCTTGGCCCGCGATGATATGGGGATGATCGTAAGGCGAAATGAACGTTGCGCCGGTTTCACGCTGAATGGCGGCTGCTGTCGCTTCGCGTGCCTTCAGCGTGGGCGCGCATTCGAAAATTTTCGCGCCGTATCCTGCGACGGCGGCTTTTTTGACGGCGGGTGCGTTATTGGGCATGACGATATACGCGGGAATTCCGCGCAGGCGCGCCGCCAATGCAACTCCCTGCGCGTGATTGCCGGAACTGTGCGTGACCACGCCGACCGGCAGGTCCGGCTCGGGAATCTGAAGGAGCGCATTGCAGGCCCCTCTGATTTTGAACGCTCCCACGCGCTGAAAATTTTCGCATTTGAAGAATAGCTTCCGCCCACTCGTCTCATCCAGGGCAGTAGACGTCAGAACGGGCGTGCGATGTACGTGATCCGCGATGCGCGTCGCGGCGGCGCGAACGTCCTCGATATTCATCATCTCTCGCATCCGTTGTGAAACAAACCCATGAGGGCAAAACAAACGGGAGGTGCAGCAAGATGATTATGACCGCCGACGGACCGGACCGAAATAGTCGAGACCACGCGAATGTCCGAATCGCGGAGGAAAATACGCCGCGCGGTCCGATGACGGCATGGCTCGTTCGGCACCCCGTCAAACAGGCATACTGTGGCGGGCATCACGCTATAATTTCACGGATGTCACCAAGAGCGGCGCGATTGCGCATCAATGAGATTTTTCATTCCATTCAGGGGGAAGGGACCCGCGCGGGACAGCGTTGCGTATTTGTGCGGCTCACGGGATGTCATCTGCGCTGCACGTATTGCGATACCGAGTATTCGTTTTACGAAGGCGATTGGCGATCGCTGGATGAAGTTCTCGCTGAAGTTCGCTCCTACAATTGTCCCTTCGTTGAAATCACCGGAGGCGAGCCGCTCCTGCAGCCGGACGTCTACGAATTGATGGATCGATTGCTTGCGATCACGCCTGTGGTCGCTTTGGAAACTTCCGGAGCCGTGAGCATTGCGCGGGTGGATTCGCGGATCGTGCGAATTGTCGATGTAAAAACGCCTTCGAGTGGAGAAGCTGATCGGAATCACTGGCCGAATCTTGAACTTCTGACGGCGAACGATGAATTGAAGTTTGTCATCGGGTCACGTGCGGATTATGAATGGTCCTGCGATGTTTTGCACAAGCATCAGCTCATTGGTCGTTGCCCGATTCTCTTTTCACCTGTCATCGGCGTTCCGGTGGAACAGTCCTCGGGCTTGCAGTTGGCGCAGGGCCATCTGGATGCACGCGAACTCGCGGAGTGGATGCTCGCGGACAAGCTCGACGTGCAATTCAGCTTGCAGGTCCACAAATTCATCTGGTCGCCGACGACGCGCGGGGTATAGGTCGACGCCACCGGATACTGTCGGCGTTATCGCGGTTCGACTTCATATGCACTCGATCATTCCTGCCCATTGCTCACAAAATCCGCTCTAGCGCCGCAACGCGCGGACATGAATGTCGACACAGCGTTCCAACACGCCGAGGTCGTAGCCGCCTTCGAGGATGCTGATGATGCGGCCCTTGCAGAATTCATCCGCCCACTGCACAACACGATTCGTCATCCAGTCGTACATTTCGTCGGACAGCGATGTAATCCCCAGCGGGTCTTCTTCATGGGCGTCAAACCCGGCCGAGAGTAGAAAATATTCCGGGCGGAATGCCGCAACGATCGGCGCGATGTTTTCGTCAAATGCCTTGCGATACGCTTCGTCGCCGGCACCGGCATTCATGCAGATGTTGCGGGTGAAGCCTTTGCCAGCACCGGTACCGATCTCATTTTCGTAACCGGTGTGGGGATAAAATCCGGCCGGATCGCCGTGCAGACTCACAAAGAAAATCCCGGGATCGGAATCGAACGTGTGCTGTGTGCCATTGCCATGATGCACATCCCAATCGAGGATCAAAATCCGCTCGGCGTTGAATTCCCGCTGCAGGCAACGCGCCGCCAACGCGATGTTGTTGTACAGACAGAAGCCCATCGATCGATCGCCTTCCGCGTGATGGCCGGGCGGACGAACGGCGCAGAAAGCACGCTGAAGCTCACCGCCGGCGACGCGCCGGGTCGCGGCCAGCACGCCCCCCGCCGCGAGTCGCGCTACGGACTCGCTTTCCGGGCAAATCGAACTGTCCGCACAATCGATCAACGGCGCCCCCACGGCACACGCGTCCGTCAGTCGCTTCACGTACGCGGCGTCATGCACGCGGTGCAGATCGTCATCCGTGGCGGGCACGGGCGTGATCTTCGCGTCGCGGTCAAACGCCTGCGCGCGCTGCAAACCGCTGCGGACGGCATCCAGTCGCCGGGGCCTTTCCGGATGTCCCATCGCGGTCTGATGATGCTGGAAGCGTTCATCGAAAAGGATTCCAAGTTTGGGCGACGGCTTCATGTCATTCCCTGTCTTTCAAAGCGATTTGGAGGGCCGTTGCCGCGCGGATGTCGTGGCATCGACCGCACGATCCGGAGTTCGTCGGCACCTGCCGGTACGGTCCGCCGCAATCGGCAAACTGTCCGCGCGGTCCCGCCTGTTGCATGGAGAACGATTCGGGAATATTCAACGGATACTCCTCTCAGGCAAAATCATATGGGTCCACGTCGATCGTCGTTCGCTGTACGTTCGGACGAAAGACTTTGTCGGCGCTGGCGCGCGCAAGGAACGATTGTGCGGCACCCGCGCGATGCGCGCGTACGAGGAAATGAAATCGATTCAAGTCACGCATGCGCGCGGCCAGACACGGCTCGGCATCCTCAATGATGAGGCGCGGATCGTGTTTGGCGGCAAACTCACGCAACGCCGCTACCGCAGCTTCCGCTTCCTGTTTTGCGCGACCGGGACGCGAATCGCTGAGAACAATTCGAACGAGGCGCACGAACGGCGGATGCCGAAATCGCTCGCGCAAGCGCAATTCGCGCGTCGCAAATGAGGGATAGTCCATCGCGATCGCGTCAGCGATCGTCGGGTCTCCCAGTTCGCTGACCTGTACAATCGCTTGCGACTCGCCCTCGCTTCGTCCCGCGCGCCCGACCACCTGCATCAGCAACTGAAACGCATACTCCCGCGCGCGGAAATCGGGCAGATGCAGGGCTGCGTCCGCGTCGATCACACCAACAAGGTCGACCGTCGCAAAATCCAACCCTTTCGCAATCATTTGCGTTCCGATCAGCACGGCACCCGGCGTGTTGCCAAAATTCTGAAGCGCCGCTTCGTAGTCCGCGCGCTTCTTCATGGTGTCGCTGTCCAGGCGGATCAGTTGAACACCAGGAATCGCAGCGCGCAAATCTTCTTCAAGACGCTGAATCGCGAGGCTCACATTGTGGAAGGCGCCGGGACAACTGTCCGTGGGACATCGCTCGAACGGTGCCGTCCGCGCGCCGCAGCGGTGGCAATGCAACTGACCCGTATCCCGATGCAGCACGAGAAATGCATGACACCGCGTGCACCGCAACACCAGACGACAGTCGCTGCAGCAAAGTGCCGTCGCATACCCGCGCCGATTATGGAGGATCATCGCGTGACGCTTTTCCTTCACCACCCTTTTCACGGCGCGAAGCAGCGGCGGTGAAACCAACCTCGGGTGCCCCTCCTCCTGCTCGTTCGCGAGCACCAGCTCCACACGCGGTACTTCAGCACCCGGAACGCGTCCTCGCAGTTCCAGCAGTTCATAACCCGATCGATGCTGTACGTTGTACCACGTCTCAATACTCGGCGTAGCCGAGCCGAGCACGACCGGAACTCTCTCAATCTGGGCACGTTTGATCGCGACGTCCCGTGCGTGGAAAAACGGTGCCCCCAGACTCTTGAAGCTGCTCTCCTGCTCTTCGTCGACAACCATCAGCCCGAGGCGCGGCAACGGTGCGAATACCGCGTTTCGCGTCCCGATCACAACGTCCACTTCTCCTGCGGCGATGGCGGCGAGCGCGTCGGCACGCTGCCGGTTCGTCAACTGGCTGTGCAGGATCGCAACGCGGGGAAAACGCCGCGCCAGGCGCTCCGCGATCTGGGTTGCGAGCGCGATCTCGGGAATCAGGAGAATCGCCTGCCGGTTGGCGGCGATCGCCGCCCGGATCGCGCGAACGTACACTTCGGTCTTTCCGCTTCCGGGCGGCCCGAAAAGACAAAAGACACCGAATGACGCCGCCCGGGACTCGATCCGAGACAGCGCGCGCGCCTGATCCGCAGTCAGCACGAGATCGTCCTGCGGCGAACGCAGGGAATCGAGCGCGTTCATCCGCAAAGCCGGTGACGGAACCGCCGACTCTACCGATTCAATCGTGACCAGCTTCTGCGAAACCAGGCGCGTGATGACGGCGCGGGTCACGCCGGAATCGCGGAGAATATCGGCGAGCGAAAACGTCCCGCGGTCGAGCACATCTAAAACCGCGCGCTGCTTTTCAGTGAGATGATCCGGTGCGGGCGTTTGCGAACGTGTGACCATCTTGGACAAACGTTTGGCACCGAGGGCACGCCCCGGCCCCAGCACCGTTCGCATGACCTTGAACGGGTTGCAAACGTAGTATTCCGCAATCCAACGACTTAAATCGGTCAGGGAAGCCGACACGACGAACGGGGGCGATTCGGCCGCTTGGACAAACGCGAGCGTTCGCGTCCACGGCTTTTGCGAAAGCCCGATGCAGATACCCGACACAATACGCCGACTTCGTCCGAACGGCACGCGCACGGACGAACCTGCCTGAACCGATTGGGCCAATTCTTCAGGCACGCCGTATGTGTACGTCCCGAGCGTCGGTAGCTGAACAGCAATTTCAGCGATTGTGCCGACTTGGGCGACGCCTGCTTCGGGAATCAAGATCAGTTGCTTTTTGGACGGCACTTCGCGCTCCGCGGGGTTCGCACCGGATGTT
>JBFWWY010000105.1:0-8777 GCA_050245935.1 Phycisphaerae bacterium
CACGTGGTTCTCGCAGGTCTGCCAAACGCCGGAAAAAGTACGCTGTTCAATGCGCTCGTCGGCAGTGAGCGATCGATCGTTTCGCCGCTGATCGGCACGACCCGCGATATTGTTTCCGCGACCCTGCGAACAAAGCAAGCAGAGTTCGTTTTGCAGGATACGGCTGGCGTCGTCGAATCATCCACGACGCTTGACGTTGCAGCAGGCGAATTGACACATGCCGCCGGCGAATATGCCGACCTCGTGATCTGGGTCCACGCGGAATGCGCAGAATGGACGACGGCGGAATGGACGACATTCACCGCGCTGGCCCCGGAACGCACCCTGCTGATACACAGCAAAGCCGATCAGAAAAGCGAGAACTCCGAGTTGCAACGTCCGCCGGACACTTCAGAAGGGAGTCCGTTGCGTGTCAGTGCCGTGACCGGCGCGGGGATTGATCATCTTCGCACGGCGATCGACGAACGGCTTGCCCGTCGACGAACCGAATCCACTTTGCCGCCTTCGCGGGCGTACGGGCGCGCGTTGGAAGCACTCACGCGAATCATCGAATCCTGCCACGCGGGTCCGGGACACCAGTCGTTCGAACTGGTCGCCGAAGACCTGCGATACGCGATTCAGGTGCTGGCAGCGTCGAATTCACTAACGGATCCGGAGGCCTTGCTTGGCAGAATATTTACCCAGTTTTGCATTGGGAAGTAAAGAAATGCTGACCCCTAAGCCTATAACTAAGGTGAATTTAGAGAAAAAATCCAGATTTTGAGAAAAATTTGTGAAATTCCTGTTGATTTTCCAAGAAAAGCTAATCGCGACTCGCTTAAATCTCGATAGGTAAGATGGAATCACACGATGTGACGGACTCTGTGTCGCTCGTTTGTTCCGCGTGACGTCAACGATGTCACCCCTAAAAATGGCTTCTTTCCCCTCCGGAGAGCACCGACCGCTATTTGCGTCGGTGCCCTCTTTTTTGTTTGGACCGCTTCGTATCGCGAAAGCCGCCGCGACGCGGTTTGTTCTTGCTGCCTTTCTTCGTCTTCATCTTCGTTCCAATCTCGTGCGGCGAAACCGCTTCCAATTCCATGACGAGATTCGGCGGATCAATTGTCGCGATCCGCACATCGAATGAGCTGCCGATGCGGATCACGCGACCGGTGTGTGAATCTTCAACGACGCCACGGTTGACATCCGGCTGCCATCGTCCGCCGCCAATGGCACTGAAAGGCAAGAGCCCTTCGGCGAGGAACGGTCGAATCTGCATGAAGACGCCGTACTTCTCGACGCTGAGCACAGTGCCGCGAAACACCTCTTCGGTTTTGTCCTGAAGGAACCGGAGAATCAGCATGGTCTTGGCTTCGCGTTCAGCTTTCTGCGCGAGGCGCTCGCGCCGACTGGCGTGCCAGCCGATGCCGGCGAGTTCAACTTCGCCGGGACCTCCGTCCTTTTTCTTTCCCTGCTTCGATTTTTCTTCAATTTGTGCGATTAATGCGCGGTGCGTCACAAGGTCGGGGTATCGGCGAATCGGCGATGTAAAGTGACTGTATGCATCGCTGGCGAGTGCGAAGTGCCCCATTTTGCCGGGCCCGTAGTAGGCTTGTGCCATCGATCGAAGCAGCAGCAGACTGACCGCGCCCTGCTCGGGTTTGTCTGCCGCTTGTTCGAGGATCTTGCCCATGGTGCCGCGATCGAGATCGTTGCCGAAGTGCATGCCCAACGCGTTTTCGATGAGCGTGAGATTGTCGGAAGCATCGGCTGGTGGCGCGGGGTGTATGCGACGGAGATGCGGGACGTTGCGCTTGGTCAGAAAACGCGAGACCGCTTCGTTGGTTTCCACCATGAACATCTCGATGAGCTTGTGCGAAAAGCTCGTGTCTTCGCGGACAATGTCGATGACACGGTCATTTTCGTCGAGCACCAGATCCGGCGAGTCCATTTCGAGCGTGACCATCCCGTCGCGGATTCTGCGTGCCTGAATGCGTTTTGCGAGTCGTTGGGCGTCGTCGAGCATGTCCAGTATGTTCTGCGGCAGATCCGACTTGAGCCCGTCGAACACCGCTGTCACCTGCTCATAGGTCATGCGGATGTCGGAGCGAATGACCGAACGTGCAAACCAGGTTTTCTCAACCTTCGCCTGCGATGAATAGGTGATGAACGCGCTCAGCGCGTAGCGATTTTCGTCGGGCTGGAGGCTGCAGACGCCGTTGGAGAGGACTTCGGGGAGCATCGGCACAACGCGGCGTGGCAGGTAAACGCTGGTGCCGCGCTCGTAGGCTTCTCTGTCGAGGGCGCCGCCGGCTTTGACGAAATGGGCAACGTCGGCAATGTGCACGCCAAGGCGCATCCGGCCGTGGTCGAGTTTTTCGAGTGTGATGGCGTCGTCGAAGTCGCGGGCGTCGACCGGATCGATGGTGATCGTGAGCATTTTCGTCAGATCATCACGACCGGTTTTGTCTTCGGGGTCGAAGCTCTTGATCACCCGCCGGGCGGCTGTTCGAACGCTCGCGGGAAATGCCTCCGGCAGTTCGTAACGGCGCATGACCGAGAGCATCAGCGCACCGGTTTCGCTCGGCTGACCGAGGCGCTCAATGACGACCCCGCGTGAGAATCCGTGACGACCGCCGATCTCGAGGGGTTCGACGACGACGAGATCGCCGACTTTAACGGATTTTGCGGTTGGGTCTTCGATATGGATGGCCCGGGCGTGGGTTTTGCCGGCGGGCTGCACAAACCACGCTTCGCCGCGCTTCTGCACAACACCGGTCCAGTTGTACGGCGATCGTTCGAGCACGCGAAGAATGCGGGCGCGGGGTTCCCGATCATGTCGATTCGACGAAGTGAGTTCGGCGACAACTTTGTCGCCGTCGAGCGCGTCGTTGACATCGTGGCGCTGGATGAAGAGGTCGGGACGTCCTTCGACTTCGAGAAAGCCGACGCCGCTGCGGGTCGCGCGGAAGATCCCTTCGAGTTCATCACGGGCTTCGGGAAGTCTCATCGTCTGGCCGCGGCCGACGAAGAGCGTGCCGTCGTCGATCATGTCATGAACCGTGTCGCGGAATTTGGGATAGTCGCGTTCGGAGATGCCCAAGGCTTTAGCCAGTGCCTTGATTTTGGTCGGCTTACGCGGATTTTCGCGGAGGTACGCGAGAACATCCTTTACAAATGGAGGCTCCGTCTGCTTCTTGGATTTTGTCATCTACGAAGAATTCCCTTCCGCGGAATGGCTACGCATTTTGAAGCTATCGCTCCCGCCATACGATGCGCCGGCGAGGTTGCGAAATCGCGCGACTCAGCTTTCAGTCGCGTGATAAAGGTCATTGCGAGAATCACGCACCGTCTGGAGTCCGATGCGCCCCCCGGTTTTGCGCGCGTCGAATCGCGACGGCAGCTTGCCTGTAGCGTATCGACCCGTTAAATCGAGTTATAATCTATTCCGATTCAGCCGAATTCACCAATTTTACGCAGGAGCCGCAACATGGCCCGATCCAAAAGTGACGGCGTAATGCCGATGACGCAGTTTTCGGTGTTTCTGGTCAACAAGCCCGGCGTGCTGGCACGCGTATGTCAGCAGCTAGCTGATTCGAAGGTGAATATCATGGCGATGACGATGATGGACGCGACCGAGCATGGCGTGTTGCGGATCGTCGCGGAAAAGCCGGAGGAAGCGCGTGAGGCGCTCGGCAAGCTCGACGTGCAATCTGCGGAAACACCGGTGATCGCTGCGGTGATGCCGAACCGACCGGGTGCGATGGCCGATGTTGTCCAGCGACTGGCCTCCGCGCGCGTCCATATTGATTATGCTTATTGCACGACCGGCTCCCTGGGCGGGAAAACAATCGGCATCTTTCGTGTGTCCGACGTGGCGCGCGCGCAAAAAATTCTCGGCGAACGTAAGCCGCAGCGAAAGGAGAAAGCGACCTCACGCCATGCCAATCGGGCCCGTCGAACCGGAAGCTGACATGACTGAATTGGATCAGGAGCTGGAATTTGTTCCGACCGCGCGTGGCGGAGAACCTTCGACTTCCGCGCGTTCGATTCTCGGCGTGCGAGGTGTAGCAGGGATCATCTTTTTGTGCTGCGCCGCAGTTCTCGCAGTCGCTGTTTGGCTCACTCCGAACGCCCGCGGTTATGGGACGCACCAGCAGCTTGGATTCCAGCCGTGCGGAATGCTCGTTTATTCGGGGCTGCCCTGTCCGTCGTGCGGCATGACGACGGCGTTTTCGAATACCGTTCGCGGTCGGTTCTGGGCAGCAATCGCGGCCCAATCGGGCGGGTTTTTGTTAGCGCTGGGTACAATTTTCGCGGCCATCGTATCGTTCGCTACGCTTGTTCGGGGTCAGATTCCACGGGTCTTTCGCCGCTGGTGCAATCCGTATTTCATCTTCTGGTTCATCCTGCTCGCAACGATGGGTGGGTGGGCCATTCGGCTTTTCTGGGGATTTGCGGATGGGACGCTGCCGGTGGAATTTGTCCGCGCCAAATAGTCGACTTGAGCTTGGACCTTTTTCCGATTCATGCGTGGGAGGCCGTTCTGAGGCACGAGGGCCCACGCTCCCGCTCCTCGCGCCTGCCGACCGGTTTCTGACTGTAATTTCCTTGGTCCCAAGTGCTTCCTTCCTTTTCCGCTATCCTGTATAAAGAGCGGTTCGCGGCACTGCAAACGGGCGTTGGCGGTGTTGTCGGCACGATGTTGTGCCAAGAATTATCGTTCGTGCACGGAACTTCGGGTGCGGGGTCAAGGCACCCGCCGATCCGCGTGACGCGGATCGGTCGATTGCGGGTTGTCTGGCTGGCGATCCGCATGGTTGGACAACGTTCGATCAAGCTTCAGGGCGGCCTTCCCGGTCGGGTAGCGTGAATGGCATTTAAGAGAAACAAACCCAATTCTGAGGATGCAGCAGCACCCGAGGCGGCTTCGGCACCACCGGTATTCTCCGAGAAAGAGAAAAATACCGCGAAGAAGTGGTTCAAGCACGGCGACAGCAATCGGGACAAGCACGATTACGACTACGCGATCGAGAGCTACATCACAGGATTGGGTTTCTGGCCGGAAGCCGTCGAGGCTGGCCACATGCCGCTGCGGTCGATCGCGATTCAGCGCGCACAAGTCGGCGGGAAAAAGCCGACGATGATGGAAAAAATGAAGCGCTCCACGAGCGGCAAGGACCTGAAGCAGGCGATGCTGAATGCCGAGTATCTGGTGTGCAAAGACCCGCTGGATGGCAGCTCGTGGGATGCGTTTATGAAGAACGCGGTGAAAGGCGGGTACCTGGAGACGGCGTTATTTGGTGCGCCCCTGTGCATTGAGTCGCTCAAGCGCGACAAAAAGCTCAGTCCTTCACGCTTTAAGAATTTTCGTGAATTGATGATCGAGGCCGGCGAGATGGCGATCGAGTGGGGCAAGAATAAACTTGCGACCGGCCTTCTCGAAAAGGGCATGGAATCGATCGATTATCAGATGTCGCGTACTCCCGGCGATGACACGCTACGAAATGAACAGCGAAATCTGGCGGGAAAGCTGGCGATCGCGAAAGGAAAATACGAGGACGCCGACACATTCCGCGACTCGCTGCAGGATGCCGAATCGCAGAAATTGCTGCATGACGCGGAGCGCGGCCGTCAGAGTGAGAATACATTAGAAGCTGCGATTGCGTCGTTGCGAAAGCAATATGAGGCTGATCCGTCGGCCGGCGGCCTGTTAAATCGGTATATCGACGCACTGATCAAGACCGAGCAGAAAAATTATGAGGACGAAGCCATCGCGGCCCTCACCAAGCTCTACGAAGAATCCAAGCAGTACAGCCACAAGATGCGTGCGGACAACATCCGGCTGTCGCAGTTGAAGCGCGACGTGCGTGAAATCCGCAACCAGGCGAAGGCGAGCGGCAGTGAAGACGATTTGCGGACAGCGCGGCTCGCAACGCAGGACTACAATCAGACGGAGTTGGACATTCTGAAGGAGCGGGTAGCGGAGTATCCGACGGATCTGCGGATCAAGTTCCAGTATGGTCGCGGACTGTTTACGACCGGGCAGTATCACGAAGCGATTCCGATTCTGCAGGATGCGCAATCCGACCCGCGGGTACGGCATCAGGCCCTGAAATTCATCGGTCGCGCTTTTCACGAAACCGGCGCGTATTCTCAGGCGGCCGAAGTGCTGCGAGAGGCGTCGGAATCGTACGAGATGAATGATGAACTCAGTCGCGAGTTGATGTACGCACTGGCGCTGGCGTTTGAAGCGGACGGCAAGATCGAAGAGGCCAAGAGCACGCTCGGAAAGCTTCTGCGAATTGACTATAACTATGCGGGCGGTGATGCACGCAAACTGATGGAAAAACTGAACAAGAAACAGGCTGGTTAAGGAAGAAAAAGTGGCACATTCACTGCATCGCAAAAAGAGAATTCGTCAGAACGAAAAGCGTCGTCTTCGCAATCAAATGCGGAAAAGCGCACTGAAGACCAAGATTCGCAAGGTCACGGAAGCCGTCTTGCACGGCACCCATGAGCAAGGCGTGGAGACGTTGCGTGAGGCCAGCAAGCTGATCGATCGCGCTGCGAACGTCGGCACGCTACACCGCAATACTGCGGCGCGGCGCAAGTCGAAGCTGGCCCGTCGTGTCAATGCGATGGCCAAAGCGAAGTCATAAGAGGCGGACGAGCTTGTCGGGCCGGCGCGCGCACGTGATGTGTCGCGCACCGGCACGAACTGAAACTCTCTTCCGGCACTCTTCACTCATGCGTACGTGTCGAGTGCGCCGGGAATGGCCAGATTTCCCCCCAATCCCGAGAGCGCGGCGGCGTATTCTGCGTCGCCGGTCGATTCCAACAATGCAAGATATTGTCGGGCGGAGCGCTCTAGATTCGTCGCAGGTCGTTCAAATCGCGCGGACGTGCGAGCACCGCTCTTGGATTCGACGGCTTCCACGGCTTTGACAGGTTCCGGCGGCGCGATCTCCCGCACGGGCGCTTGCGAAACCGCTGCTGTGGCGGCCGAAACTCCGGCAATTGAAATGTCCACAATGTCGCCTCCGATCGTGTTCGGAAGCTGTTGTTCCCCATCCTGAAGGGTGGGAAATTTCATTCTGGATTGCAAGAAAAATATTTCCGGCAGCTTTTTCTTGCTCCGCAAACATGGCGTCTATTTTTCCCGGAACATCTGAAATTCACTGGGGCTTGCAGAAGCTGCACGGCTCCAGACCCTGACGCGCGGCATCCGACGCGGGCATGGTGCGGGTCGCACTCTTCGCGTAGCGGCAGGAAGCGAGATGATATTTGCTGCCGGATTTCGTCACATAAACCAGACCTGCTGCTCCAGGTGTGCCCGGAGTACCGAGGTTCGCAATCGGTGCGGCGGGAGCATCGGAAGGCGCAACGGCAATTGGCAGCGCAGGGGCATTTTCGCCGGACTTCCAGATCCCCTTCTTCGCATCGCGGCAGTGCCGGCCGATTCGGTTAAACAGGGCGCGGTGTTCATATTTTTGATCTTCATGCGGGACTGCATACGCCTGGCGGATCATTTCTAGGTTGACGCAGAGCCCATCTGAGGCGCGGTGCAAGTAGCCGGTTCGCTCGCCGAATTCATTTTCCGTAGGGACTTCGGCGTCATCGCGCACGCGCAGATCTTCCGCTGTGAGCAGGTTTTCGAGAAACATGATGGCCAGCTTGCCGTCGAGTGTGGTGGAGGCGGGCGCATCGACGCCGAGGAGATGGAGCTTCTGCTGATTACGGCCGATCTGGAGCAGGACGGTGTTGCCGTCGAGCACGCGCAGCAACTGGGCGCTGGCGGCTTTCTTCAGATTGAAGTCGGGAATTTTCGGCAGATCCGCGAACAGCGGCGCAGCGCAGAACAAGTTCAGAGTTGCCAACGCGCCGCGAATATGCAGTGTTGCAGCGCGCGGAATTTCGCGCGATGGTCGATTCGCCATGTTGCATTCCTTTTGATGTGAAAGCCGAAAACAGAGGATAAACGAAAGGTCAGCGGAGATGCAAAGCGGATGAGGGGTCGGTTTGCAGGACAGTCAGTGTTGCGGGTGGAGTGGAGTCAGCGCAGCCTGCGTCTTGCGCGGGCAGGATGCCCGCACCCACGGCCTCAAAAGCGGTGCGGGCCGCGCGTCATGGCGTGCTGGTGGCGGGTTCGCTTGCGGGTCTGACGCGGAAGATTCGCGACCCGGTGAACTCGCGACCGTACATGTCGCGGGTACGGGCCTGGATCACGTGGACACCCACGGGCAGGTCCGCGGGGAGGCGTCCGCTCCAGATATGCGGCGAATTCAACGGCTTGGGCATCGGTCGACCGGGGAGCGTTTTGTTGGCTTCGTGAAGATCGAACAGAGCCTGATACGACGGATCGACGACGCTGACTTTCTGGAGCGGCGTCCAATCCTCGTGTGGCAGAACGCGCATGTCGACGCGCGATTTCTCCGAACCGGCGAACACGTTCACCAGAACCGCGACGTCGCCGATTGCTGCGTGATTCACCTCGTCTGGCACGAAAATATTGAGCTGATGCGAGGCGGGCCGACGAGCGGGGACGTACTCAAGCCAATATTTCTCGCGGTTGATGTGCAGCACGTTATAACCGTTGGGGGCGCCACAGCGCATGATCGAGTGCGGAATGCCGTCTTCATCGGGCATGCCGGCCCACCAGCTTCCACAGACGGTGCCGGCGTTGAAGTGGTGATGAGCGTCGTCGCGCAGCCAGCCGGCATCTTTGTCGAGAAAGAAGTGTTGCTGAATGTGCGTATGCGCCGAGATCGAAAGTGTGTGGGGACGATCTTTCAGCA